>NZ_CP068023.1:112500-414500 GCF_016695175.1 Pseudoalteromonas sp. GCY | reverse complement strand
GATAACTATCAAAAGGTGCGCCGGTAATACCAATATTATTCGCCCACCAAGCTAACTCATCACCCAACTCCTGTGTACGCGCGATCACCGCGCCCCCCACGACATCAGAATGACCATTGATATATTTAGTGGTTGAATGCACGACTACATCCACGCCAAAGGCAATGGGATTTTGTAGTGCAGGAGACAAGAAGGTGTTGTCGGCGGCAACCAAAGCACCCACAGCGTGTGCTGCATTTACGACGGCTTCTATATCCGTTAGCCTTAATATTGGGTTACTTGGTGTTTCAATCCAAACTAATTTAGGTTTGATCTGCTGCAGCTGTGCAAGACTTTCAGGTTGCGTGAGATCCAAGACGGCTAATTTGAGTAGTCCACGCTTTGCAAGCGATGTAAATAAGCGATAGCTACCACCGTAACAGTCATGTGGAATAACCAGCGTATCGTCATGGTTAAGTAGCTGTGTTACTAGGTGAACGGCAGCCATACCAGTCGCGGTAATAATGCCACGAGCACCACCTTCTAGTTCGGTAAGTGCCTGTGCAAGCACATCACGATTAAAGTTACCGCTGCGGCCATAATCGTAGTCGCGTTTGGTATCAAAATCGGCAAAAGAATAGGTGGTAGAAAGGTAAAGCGGTGGCACTACTGCCCCATGCGCTTTATCAGCTTCTATACCGTGACGCACTGCAACCGTCGATTTGTTAACTTGACTCATAAGGTCACCTAGATAGTTGGATGTTTAGACGTCTAAAAGGTTAGAGCAACAGAAACTAGAAGTCAAAACATTTATACTGCTAAATGGCTAAATAACTAGTATTTGACTATCTTTTTTAAACCGATAAAATTTCGCCACTCTAGGCGTTGCTAATACGACTGAGTTATTGAAAACTATGGCAGAGATTCTTCTATCTCGCTATGGCGGATTAGTTTATTCATCTCTTTGAGTTTGGGATTTATCTTTAATTCGTAAGGTTATCTCTATATTCATGCGGTTGGTGAATAATGTAGACCAGAACCCAGTCATATTGGCATTGATGTAACTGAGGCAAGTACACAATTATGGCAAAATGGAACGGTGAGTATATTCACCCATATGCAGAACACGGTAAGAAAGCAGAGCAAGTAAAAAAGATCACGGTGAGCATACCTCTGAATGTACTCAAAGTGCTAACTGATGAGCGTACACGTCGCCAAGTGAATAACTTACGTCATGCCACGAACAGTGAGCTTTTATGTGAGGCGTTTCTACATGCTTTCACAGGTCAGCCACTGCCGAGCGATGAAGACTTGAGAAAAGATAATCCAGAGCGTATTCCGCTAGAGGTAAGACAAATAATGGAAGAGCGCGGTTTGGAGATCCCAGAAATAAACGAAGAGTGATAGCTACTCTCTCGCTCTGGAAAACAGACACAAAAAAAGCCTCAATCGAGGCTTTTTTCATTTGGATAATACCAATGGTATTATTCCATATATCCAGCAGGCATATCGATTTGTGCCACGCCTGATTCAATTGCAGCTACCGCTACCGCTTTTGCGATACGAGGTAACAAACGCGGGTCCATTGGTTTTGGAATAATATACTCAGGACCAAACTCAAGACTATCCACGTCAGCCGCTTTTAACACTTCAGCAGGCACTGGTTCTTTCGCAATCGTTCTAATCGCTTCAACCGCTGCAATCTTCATCTCGTCATTGATAGCGGTTGCACGTACATCAAGCGCACCACGGAAGATAAACGGGAAACACAGCACGTTATTCACTTGGTTTGGATAATCTGAGCGACCTGTCGCCATGATCAAATCATTACGTGCACCGTGTGCAACGTCAGGGCTGATCTCAGGATCTGGGTTAGAGCAAGCGAATACCACTGGCTTGTCAGCCATTAGCTTCAGATCTTCAGCAGAAAGTAAGTCTGGACCAGAAACACCAACAAATACGTCCGCATCCGCAATCACGTCTTGTAACGTACGCTTATCCGTGTTGTTTGCAAACAGCTCTTTGTATTCATTTAGGTCATCACGGCGAGTATGGATCACGCCTTTTCTATCCAGCATATAGATGTGCTCACGTTGAGCACCGCATTTGATCAATAATTCCATACAAGCAATAGCGGCTGCACCCGCGCCAAGACACACAATAATCGCATCATGAATATCTTTACCTTGGATTTCCAATGCATTCAGCATACCCGCAGCGGTTACAATTGCGGTGCCGTGCTGATCATCATGGAATACAGGAACGTCACAACGTTCGATTAGCGCGCGCTCAATTTCAAAGCACTCTGGCGCTTTAATATCTTCAAGGTTAATACCACCAAACGTGTCTGCGATATTTGCCACCGTATTGATGAAGTCTTCGGTGGTATTGTGCTTAACTTCGATATCGATTGAATCAAGACCCGCAAAACGCTTAAATAATAGCGCCTTACCTTCCATAACAGGCTTTGACGCCAAAGGACCTAAGTTACCCAAGCCAAGAATTGCCGTACCATTACTGATCACCGCAACCATATTTCCTTTACCCGTGTAACGGTATGCATTCGCCGGATCAGCCGCGATTTCACGTACTGGCTCTGCAACACCTGGGCTATATGCAAGTGCTAAGTCTTTTACGGTCTCGGCAGGTTTAGTGAGTTCAACACTGATTTTACCTGGAACGGGCTTCTCGTGATAATCTAGAGCTTGTTGACGAAAATCTGTCATGGCGCGATATTTTCCTACGAAGTTAATGTGAGAGTGTGGTAAACGTTCGCATTCTGAATGTCGGCAACCTATCTGGCTGGTTACAGCAACACACAGTGCGATTAACTATATGAGCGACGACATTCAACCACTCAACAAGCATATGTGCTTTGCTGTCGCGGTATGTCAATAGGACATATAGTTAATCGACCGTATTCACACAATACCGAGTTTTGCTCATTATTCAAGTAAAATCAGGTCTATCCACTAGCACGGTATTTTCTATACTTTTCCGAGAAGATAAGCTCAATTTTAAGAAATATTTCACAAATAAAATGACTAAAACTTAAAAAATAAGACGCTAAAACCAGCACAAAGTGAATAAAATTGACACAGATGTACACCAAATATAAAAACAATAAGAAAATAGCAACTTAACTAACTTTAACGTCAAGATACCCACATTTAATCGCAATATAGTGACTTTAGTTTATATAAAGTGCTCATACCTGATACTATTTACTATATGAGCTTTGATTATTTTCACAACTTAAGCTCGTAAATGTTCAGTATTTATCTACTAAATAGAGTTTTTACTCAACCCAAGAGATCAGTAAAGTTTTGCTGCCAAACTGGCAAGTTTTTTATTTTAGAAGAATAAAAGACACAATAAGACAGGGTGACTGACGGTCTGTCTGTTGATGAAGAATAGGATGTATAAATCGGGAAGGTATTTTCAAACAAGCACAAAAAAAGCACCCAAAGGTGCTTCTTTCGACTAGACCAACAAGATTACTTCTTGCTGCTAAGTGCACCGAAACGCTTGTTAAAGCGATCTACACGGCCACCTGTGTCAAGGATCTTCTGCTTACCAGTGTAGAACGGGTGACATGCAGAACATACGTCTAGGTGAATATCTTTACATAGCGTTGAACGAGTTTCGAACTTGTTACCGCAAGAGCACGATGCAGTGATCGTCTCGTAATTAGGGTGAATACCTTCTTTCATAGCAACCTCTAGTTAAGGCCGTATCGCTCTCCAAACCCGAAGCCTGGCACCATACGTAGTTATACAAAAATGTGGACGCATATTCTAGTGCCTAACTGAACAATCTACAAGCAATATTTCAGAGTTTTTTATCGCCGTCGCAGAGTACGTTTTCAATTCGTGCCACCTTAGGTATATACTTCGTCACTGCGCTCACTTTATGGAATTGTAATACATGCTCATTCTTGAAGTAGCTTTAAAGCTGCCACTGCACCGAACATTCGACTATTTGCTAGCACCAACCATGCAAGTTGAAGCAGGAATGAGAGTCACCGTCAATTTCGCCAACCGTCGTTGCACTGCAATTGCGCTTGCTAAAAAAGACGACACCGATGTACCAAAAGAAAAGCTCAAGCAAATTATTGAGGTGTTGGACGAGCATCCTGTCTTTAATCAAGCACAACTTAGCTTTTTACACTTTGTCTCTCAGTATTACTGTCATCCTATTGGCGATACCTTATTCACAGCACTACCGGCAGTACTCAGAGATGGTGGAAGCCCAGACAAAACACAGATCCCTATCGTCAGATTAACGGAAAAAGGGCAAAAGCTACCAACACTACGAGCCAAAAAGCAACAAGCACTGCTTTCTCAATTATATGAAGGTGGCGCAATAAAATTAAGCGAGCTCAAAGCGCTCGGGTTTGCTAGCCAAACGATTAAAGCATTGGAAGAAAAAGCGCTTATCTCACAATCTATTGAGCATGATAGTGATTGGTCGCAAAACGAATTACAGCTAGGCGAAAAGCCGCGCCTAAACGACCAGCAAGCGACTATTTGCAGCGCTGTCAATGCACAAGTCGGTTACCGTACCTTTTTAATCGAAGGTGTAACGGGAAGTGGTAAAACCGAAGTCTACTTACAAAGCCTTGAAAACATAATAAAAGCGGGTAAACAAGCACTGATCTTGGTGCCTGAAATTGGACTCACACCGCAAACAGTCAACCGCTTTAAAAAGCGCTTTAATAACCTGCCCATTGATTTATGGCACTCAAATCTAACCGATAACGAGCGCCTGCATACTTGGCGTCGTGCCGAAAAGGGTCTGAGCGCTTTGGTTATCGGTACTCGCTCGGCCATTTTTTTGCCATTTCAAAATCTCGGCATGATCATCGTTGACGAAGAGCACGACAACTCGTTTAAACAGCAAGAAGGCCTGCGCTATCACGCCAGAGATCTCGCTGCATTTCGAGCGCATCAGGCGCACTGCCCCTTGCTTTTGGGAACCGCAACACCGGCATTAGAAACATTACACAAAGCCATTACCAACAAATATCAACTCGTCACACTGAGTAAACGAGCGCAGACCCAGCACGATAACCAATTTCACCTTGTAGACATGAAAGGTCAGCCAGAACAAGGCGGGTTTTCACCAATGAGTTTACATTGGATGGAAAAAACACTCGCTCGCGGTAAGCAGGTTATGGTGTTTCTAAATCGTCGGGGTTTTGCACCAACATTGATGTGTCACGAATGCGGATGGCTTAATACCTGTAAACATTGCTCTACCAGCGCCACGTACCATAAAAACATGAACCGCTTGGTATGCCATCATTGCGGTGAGCAGGACTTTGTACCGAGACAGTGTCCAGATTGCGGCAGCACCCAAATCATGCCCACAGGGCTTGGTACAGAACAACTCGAAGGCTTTTTAAGCGAACGCTTCGCTGATATTCCTGTTACTCGCATTGACCGAGACTCCACGCGCCGTAAGGGCAGCCTTGAAAGCGCCCTTGAAGAGATTAATCAAGGTGGCGCGCGAATTCTGGTCGGCACTCAAATGCTTGCCAAAGGCCACCACTTTGCCGATGTCAGTCTTGTGATTATCTTGGATGTGGACTCAGGACTTTACTCTTGCGACTTTAGAGCAACCGAGCAAATGGCGCAGCTTATTACGCAAGTTGCTGGACGAGCCGGACGCGCCGGTGAAGCGGGAACCGTGTTATTGCAAACACATTTTCCAGAACATCCATTATTGCAAGATTTAATCAATAACGGCTACGGCGACTTTGCGCGATATGCCTTACAAGAGCGTGAAGAAGCAATGCTTCCCCCCTTCGCACACTTAGCTATCATCCGCGCCGAGGCAACAAATATAAATACAGTATTGCGCTTTTTGTCGGATTTGGTTCCAGCTACCCCCTATCCTGGTATACAATTGCTGGGTCCAATTCCAGCACCACTTGAACGAATAGCTGGAAAGTTCAGATATCAATTACATATACACGCACAACAACGCACTGTGCTGCGGGACTACCTTTCGCAACTTGCGCGCTATATCGCCACGCATGAGTCTGCCAATCGAGTACGCTGGAGCATAGATGTTGATCCAATGGATAGCTATTAAAATCAAATAACCTATGGCACAGCACGATTACATCAATAAGAAACCTAAAGGCAAGGGGAAAGACAAGCCAGAAAAATCGGCAAAATTTCCTGTTATTGCTGCTATTTTTGCATTTCTACTGATCGGTGGGTTTGCCTACGGTCTTTGGTTTATAAAAACCAATGCCGATCCTAAAGAAGTAGAGCAAGCCAAAAACCCGCACCCAATTGCCGAGCAAAAGGTTATTAAACCAAAGCCTCGCCCACCTGAGTTCATTGAAGAAATTAAAAATCATGAAATCAAGGTCGAAGTTAAAGAGATCGAGAGCAAAGGCCCCTATCAAATGCAGTGTGGTTCATTTAGAACCCATAGCCAAGCCGAAGCCATGAAAGCCAAAGTTGCGTTTGCTGGATTAATCGCGGAGATCCGTCGTACCGAAGGGAGTAACGGTGTCTGGTATCGTGTCCGTCTTGGTCCCTACGATACCAAACGTTTAGCCGAGAGTGATAAAAACAAGTTGCAGCGTGTTGGGATATTTGGCTGCGGGATTTGGGGCTGGACTTGATTTTTATAAGTCTACCCATATTTCCTACTAATCTAGAGTTACACGGGCACAGGCCCAGATAAGGATTACTATGACTACCATCGTTAGTGTTCGTCGCGATGACAAAGTGGTTATCGGCGGTGATGGCCAAGTTTCGCTTGGTAACACAGTTATGAAAGGCAACGCACGTAAAGTACGTCGTCTATACAATGGTAAAGTACTGGCAGGTTTCGCTGGCGGTACAGCTGATGCATTTACATTATTTGAACGCTTTGAAGCAAAGCTTGAGATGCACCAAGGCCATCTCACTAAAGCAGCCGTAGAAATGGCAAAAGACTGGCGTACCGACAGAGCATTAAGAAGGCTTGAAGCCCTACTTGCGGTAGCCGATGAAACCGCCTCGCTTATCATCACAGGTAACGGCGATGTGGTGCAGCCAGAGCATGACCTTATTGCTATCGGCAGTGGTGGTAACTTCGCACAGGCGGCTGCAACCGCACTACTTGAAAATACAGACTTAAGTGCGAAAGAAATCGTGGAAAAGAGCCTGAAGATCGCTGGCGATATCTGCGTATTTACCAATAATTTCCAAACTATCGAAGAATTGTAATAGGACTCGTCATGACAGCTATGACTCCAAGAGAGATTGTGCACGAGCTTGATCAACACATTATCGGTCAGGACAAAGCCAAAAAAGCCGTCGCGATTGCACTGCGCAACCGCTGGCGTCGTATGCAGCTTGATGAAGAGCTGCGTGCAGAAGTTACACCAAAGAATATTTTGATGATCGGCCCAACGGGTGTAGGTAAAACTGAAATTGCCCGCCGTTTAGCAAAGCTTGCTAACGCGCCATTTATCAAAGTAGAAGCGACTAAGTTCACCGAAGTGGGTTATGTTGGTAAAGAAGTTGAAACCATCATCCGTGACCTAGTTGAAGTTTCTTTTAAACTAACACGTGAACAGCAAACTAAGAAATTCAAATTCCGCGCTGAAGAAGCTGCTGAAGAGCGTATTTTAGATGCACTTTTGCCACCAGCAAAAGACGCTTGGGGTGAGTCTCAGCCAAATGAAAATTCGTCAACACGCCAAGTATTTCGTAAGAAACTACGTGAAGGTCAGTTAGACGACAAAGAAATTGAGATCGACATCGCAGAAACGGCGCCTCATGTTGAGATCATGTCACCTCCTGGTATGGAAGAAATGACCAGCCAGCTACAGAGCATGTTCCAAAACATGTCGGGTGACAAGAAAAAGAACCGTAAGCTGAAAATTAAAGAAGCACTTAAGTTATTGATTGAAGAAGAAGCTGCAAAGCTTGTTAATCCAGAAGAGCTTAAAGAGCAAGCTATTGAATCCGTTGAACAAAATGGTATCGTGTTTATTGATGAAATCGATAAAATTTGTAAGCGCGGAGAATCTTCTGGCCCAGATGTTAGCCGTGAGGGTGTACAACGCGACTTACTACCACTTATCGAAGGTTCAACCGTTAATACTAAACACGGTATGGTAAAAACCGACCACATTCTATTTATCGCGTCAGGTGCATTCCAAATGGCCAAGCCGTCGGATTTAATCCCAGAGCTACAAGGTCGTTTACCTATTCGCGTTGAACTAGAAGCACTAACTGCGGGTGATTTCAAACGTATTCTAACTGAGCCAAATGCATCTCTTACAGAGCAGCAACAGGCGCTACTTAAAACAGAAGACGTCACTATCGACTTTACCGATGACGCTATCACCAAACTGGCTGAAGCTGCATATCAGGTCAACGAGAAAACTGAAAACATCGGTGCGCGTCGCCTTCACACTGTGATGGAAAAACTGATGGAAGAGATTTCATTCGATGCCAGTGAAAAGGCCGGTGATACCTTGACGATTGATGCCGCCTACGTTGAACAGCATTTAGACATGCTTGTTCAGGATGAAGATTTAAGTCGCTTCATTCTGTAAATGAAAATCAAAAGCGGAGCCTTGCTCCGCTTTTTGAGATATACAAACTATGTATCAAGTCACCAAACTTCATTATCATACGCTCAGTAAAGTGCTCGATGTTTATTTTGAGGACGGCCGCTGTTTTACGCTAAGTGCCGAATTTCTGCGAACACACTCACCATCCGCCGAAGTACAAGGACATAGCCCAGCGCAAAAGCAACTCGTGCTAAACAAGCAGAATGTCGCTATCAAGACAATTGAACCCGTTGGTCACTATGCTGCACGCTTTGTTTTTGATGATGGCCACGACTCAGGGCTCTACAGCTGGCAATACTTATACACTATAGCTACACAACACGATGCGCTATGGCAGGAATACGTAGACGCGGTAGAAGAGTATAAAACCCAAAAGGACAGCGTACCTATCAAGTTTGTGCCTTAAATTTACTGTTGATAAGCAGCCTGATACGAAGATTTGACATTATCGACCAAGCTATCTAAAACCTTTAAATTCATCTTATTGGGGAAGAAATCAGCTTGTGCCGCTAGTTTGTTACGCATCTTCATTAGTGTCACTCTATCTTCTTTTAAAAACGCAACGCTCGCGGCTATATACTCTACCCAAAGGAACTCGGCGGGATTATTCTTCGCAGAGAGCAGAAGTGCCTCTCCAACCTCTATCGCCTTTTCTCGCTTTCCCGCCATAGCGTAATTCTGAAATAAATGCCATTGCAAACTTGCTTGCTGCTCTCCAGTCATGGTTTTATATTGCTCAATGAGCATTGCAGCTTCTAAATAACAACCCTGATTATACAGTACTCGCCACCCAGAGTTAGGTGTTTGATCAAAGCTTTTATAATTCATATTAGTCATGTTATTGCGTAAAGTATCAAAGCTATCTCGGCATAACATCGAGGCTTGAACAGAAAAGTTTCCCATAGCCAAAAGTAAAAATAGCCCCCGGATACAAGAATTACGTGTGGAGAGTTTCATTTAAATATTCCTTTTCAACATGTGACTTTCTCTTTATAAAACATACCTTTTAAAGATGCAAACCCCTACCTAAGACGATCCGGAAAATTTCTGCAACAGTACATATTACTCACGATGTTGAATAGAGTCGCCTTAAATGCAATACGCTTCTCAATATTCAAAATGACAATCAACCTGAACTTTAAAAATAATAAGCAAGCTCATTTCTTATCCGATCCTCAGGTTAAATAAAAAACCCCACTATAAAATAAGTGGGGCTTCGACATAAAGAATCTTAGGTTGAATTGGTGTTTATACCTGATACTTAGCAACGGCTTGGTGTAATACGCGCGCTTGCTCTGCGACTTCTTCACTACTTTGCGCATTAGAACGAGCATGCTCTGACGCACCTTGCGCAATGTCTCTGATCTTAACCACGTTTTTATTCACTTCTGAAGCAACTTGGTTTTGTTCATCAATTGCCGTCGCGATATGCGTGCTCATTTCCATAATCGTTTGCACATCTTGGGTGATCATGCTGAGCAACTCCCCAGCCTTTTCGGCTTGCGACACACTTTCATTGCCTTGCTCACGACATTGTTCCATGATGTTCACCACTTCTCGTGTACGCTGTTGCAGTGTAGAAATGATACTTTCGATTTCTTGTGTGGAGTCTTGAGTGCGCTGCGCAAGTGACCTAACTTCATCCGCCACAACAGCAAAACCTCGACCTTGCTCACCTGCGCGCGCAGCTTCAATAGCAGCGTTTAGCGCAAGTAAGTTTGTTTGTTCTGCAATACCACGGATCACATCCAAGACAGAGCCAATGGTTTCACCGTCACGCTCTAACTGGGCAACAACGCTTGAAGCACCACCTAACGATTCCGATAACTGCATGATGTGCTCAATTGTTGCTGTAACCTCACGGCGACCTTGTTGCGCATTTTCATTCGTTGTCTCGGCTTTATGCGCCGCTTCACCCGTATTATGAGAAATGTCTTGGATCGTCGCTTGCATCTCGGTTGCAGCGGTTGCGACCATATCCGCTTCGTGCAACTGCTCAGCCATACCAGTACTCGTTTGGGCTGTTGTCTCCGTTAAATGATCCGTGGCTTCATTAATGGTTGCCAACGCCCCATTCACATCAGCAATGAGATCTCTAAAGTCAGAAATTAAGCTATTAAAGTCACGGGTCATAATCGTGATTTCGTCATTGCCGCTTTGCTCAATTTGTAGACTTAAATTATTTTCACGACGAATACGTTCAATGGTTTGATAAACGCGCTCTACGGGCTGAATAATTGAGCGACTAGTCGATAACACCAAAGTCATCACGATAATACCAGCCACAACAAATACACCAATGGCGAGCATCTGAGTTTTATCAACGTTTTCTTTGATCTCTGCTTTTGCCTGTTCTACGACTTCAGAGACCACCGCATCACTTTTCTCAACACTCACTTTCATTTTTCCTAGCGCACCGCTCGTCAAATCTAAGCCAAGTGCTTCTTGTGCTCGAACTAAACTCGCAAATTTGGATTGATAGGTGTTCAATAAGTTAAGCAACTTAGATTGATATTGAGCGTTAAACCCAGCACCACGAATTTCCTGAGAAAACTGTGCAACTAGCTCGTCAAAGTATTTCAAGTATTTGATGTCAAAACGTAGCATAAAGTCTTTTTCGGCTCGGCGAAGCTGCAGCATGGTTGCAAGGAGTTGATAATTCTGTTGCTCTTTTATCAGTGTTTCTACCTCGTGTACCGCACCACGAAGCTCACCGTAAAGGGCATCCTTTGGATGCAATCCAATTGTTTTTTGTAATTGCACCACTTTTTGAAAGTCATCGTAATAACTTTTTGCTAACCGATCGAATTCGTTGATCCGGTCTAAATCGACATCAAAATCAGAAAAAGTCCCCTGCAATAAAGCGAGCTTAGTTTGTAGCTCTCGATACTCGTTCTCAAACTCATCGAGTGACTCTACCTGCTTGTAAAAAAGGAAGTTTTTCTCGTGTTTGCGCATTGCTAATTCATGAATGTCGAGCTCTTCTGCATATTGAATGGTTTCATTCAATTTCAGCATAGTACGAGCTTCGTACATGATCATAATTAACATAACAACCAAGGCAATCCCTACCACTAATGCATTCACTTGCAAACGACGTCTGATAGTCAGATTTTCTAATACCGCCATCGGCTTACCTACAATGTTAATAGACTGGCTAAAGTATAGCTGAAGCCTTTCTGCCTTGCCTCATAATAGGTAATGATTCTGGATTCATATTACAAAATAATATATTTACGCCGCTTTCACATACAAATTATTAACACCATTCCAGAGTTGATTGTGCAATAAATCAATGTTGTTCCACTGACGCCCAACTAGCCACTCCACCAACAAGCTAGGATCGGATGGAAAATAAAACGATGCTTTCGCGTCTGTTCGTAGCCATTCTTCCAGCGCGCCAGCATTAAGATAATTCATGACTTGAGCATGACCGAGCTCGGCTAGCGTCTGCGCATTATTCTGCTGTTCAAATTGACCATCTAATGGCTTAAGTAGCAGTTTTTTACCGAGTTTTAATGCTTCACTAGACAGCTCAAACCCCGCATTTGCAATCACACCACTGGTATTTCTTAAGTCCTGAATAAATCCAGAACGACTCGGTTTTCTCAGATGAATATGTTGTAAAGAAGCATTGTCGGCATCGGGGTGATAGCAGTAAAACTCCTTATCGGGGAAGTCTTTTAGCAACTCAATAATGCTATCCAATGCTTCAAACGGCAGATAGACCAAGACTTTATTAATTATCGATGCACATTGCTCCTGCTCTGCCTCATAAGGAATAAAAGGCGGAATAATATGCTTATCAAACGGTTGCCAGTGCACCCCCAAATGGATATCTGCTGGCGCAAAGTACCGGATCAGGGCTTTATGCCAAGGCTGTACGGCAAATTGTGGAACAGCATCATATAAATATGACGCTTGATGACTCATTGCTATCACCGGAACCTTTGCCAGCTTTCCTGCCCACGCACTAACAGGCTCAAAATCGTTAAAGATCAGATCATAACCCGATACATCTAACTTTTTTACGTCGCGGATAAACTCACCAAACTTGAGCGATTGGAAAGTTTTTAAGCGATTTAACTGGCCACGCTCGGTAACAAATGACAACCCTCGACAACTGCGATAATCACCAAAATCATGCATATCGAAATAATTTTCCGAAGGACGTCCAGAAAAAAAGTAGTCAACAGAAACCCCCATGTTGCGAAAGCAATTTGCCATTACCCGAGCTCGAGTCGTATGGCCATTTCCCGTTCCTTGAACACCATATAGTATTTTCATATGCTTCCTAATATCACTATCGCTAAACTTGCACAGGCAACACCCATTGCCGCGCCAAGCACCACATCAAGTGGATAATGTACCCCTACAATTACGCGTGACAATGACACTCCTGAAGCCCAAATCATCAACGGAAACGCAGCCAGTGGAATTTGCTCCATCAAGCAAGTCGCATATAACCAAGCGCCAGCACTATGCCCCGAGGGCAGACTAAATTTGTCACTCGGCGTCAACAAAGCTTTCACTGCGTAGCAGTCACATGGTCGTAATCGTGCAAAACGATTTTTTAGATAGAAGTAAAGCGGCCTTTCAATTGCAAAAGCCAAAATCACGGTGAGTGCAAATTGCTGACCTAGCTGCTCCAAAAAAAGAGCACACGCAATTGCTACCAACACATAGAGTCCACCGTTGCCACTTTTGGATAGACCTAATGCTATCAATCTAAACCAGTTTCTTGGTTTAGGGCAAAACACCACAAAGTATAATGCAGCGTCCAGCTCGGCTAGTTTTGCTTTCATCATTCGAGTCACGCCTAATTGCTCACAATATCAGCATAGAAGAGCAAAATAACAAATGGGTGACACTTTTAAGACACAAATATGTAAGTTGAATCAAAGCATTGCTAAGCACAAGTATGAGAGTATACTGGTTATCGACAATCAATATTCGAGGATTCAATATGGAATACAGCACTTCTGATCTTTGCGACCACTTTGCTGATGTGGTTGATGTGCTAGAGCCTATGTTCATCAATTTTGGCGGCCAGACGTCATTTAGTGGTCGTATCACTACCGTCAAATGTTTTGAAAACAATGAGCAGATCCAAGATGTACTACAACAAGACGGTACTGGTCGTGTCCTGCTCGTTGATGGTGGTGGTTCAACTCGTCGTGCACTGGTTGATATTGATTTAGCTGAGCTGGCGGTCGAGAACAACTGGCAAGGCATCATCGTTTACGGTGCGGTGCGCCATGTTGATGAACTAGAAGAAAGCGATATTGGCATTCAAGCTATCGCTTCTATCCCAGTGGCAGCAGATAGCAGTGGCAGCGGTGAAGTTGGCATTCCCGTTAATTTCGCAGGTGTCTCCTTTTACGAAGATGATTTTGTTTACGCTGACTCCACGGGTATTATCATCTCTGCGGAAGAGTTAATTTTAGAAGATGATAACGAAGACAATTAAGCGCTAGAAGTAACAGTCATGAGTACAGCAGTCCGTATATATGATGAAAGTGATATTGCCACTTTTGTCAGTGCAAGAGCCGGTGAAACCAGAATTTGGCAAAGCATAAGCTTTTTACAATGTGATCATGACTACACAGCTTCGCTTAGAGATGCGGCCCAATTTGGGATCCGTTATGTGTTGTTGGGGATCCCCGAAGATATAGGTCCGCGCGCCAATTGCGGGCAAGGCGGCGCCGAGCTTGGTTGGCGAGCCTTCTTAAAACGTTTTTTAAATCAGCCCGATAACCAGTTTTTGTCGGGCGATAAGATTTTGTTGCTAGGCGAGGTGGATACCCAGGCTATTCAAACGCGCGCACTATCGCTCGATAACGCTAATAGCGAACAGCTAGCGCAGTTACGCGCTCTCTGTGCTGACCTAGACAACCAAGTTATTGCAACCCTAGCACCTATCTTTGCTGCAGGCTTGGAGCCGATCATCATCGGTGGTGGTCACAATAATGCTTTTGGTATTTTGCAGGCACATTTTGAGGCCAGCAAGCGTGCCGCTGGTGCCATCAACTTTGACCCTCACGCTGACTTTAGAGCTTGTGAAGGTAGACATAGCGGTAATGGCTTCAGTTACGCGCATCAAGCTGGTAGTTTGTCGCATTATCATGTCATCGGCTTGCACGAGCACAAAAATAACCAAACAATCCTTACTCAATTGCAAAGCGCTGGGTTCGGATTTTCAAGTTATCAAGCGATAAAAACGAGACAAAATCAGAGCTTATCAGCATCACTCGACAAAGCGTTGGCAACAATGCCAAGCGGCATTCCATTAGGCGTAGAGTTAGACGTTGATGCCATCGTCGGCATGCCCGCAAGCGCCCTGACCTATCAAGGCTTCACAAGTAGCGATGCCGAATATTTTGTTTACCGAATGGCTCAGGTTCGACATGCTAAATATTTGCACTTATGTGAAGCAGCCCCGGCTAGACACCCACTTGGTGAGCAGGCGGGTATCGAACATTGTGGCCAAATACTAACGAACCTTGCGAACGCTTATTTAAGTACCCGTCAACTGAGGCGCTAAACACTGTCACAGCCAAACCTATGTAAAGGTAAGGCGCTCCTAGTTATTGAGGCAGCCTTTGTTTCAGCCAACTGATCAAAATATTGCTGTTCTGTGGCCGAGAAAAGTAAAACCCTTGCGCTGCCACCGTGCCAATGCTTTTTACAAACTCGAGTTGCCCGAGAGATTCAATGCCCTCGCCAATCACGCGACAGTGCTTTTCTTGATGCATCTCTACAATGCCTTTTACCAAGGATTTGGTATGCCCCATATACTCAGGTTCTTGCGTCATATTGCGCGACAGTTTCACGTACTCAAAACGCAGCGCCGGTAATTTAGCGAGCACCAGTGGCGCATCACCAAAACTATCGACGCACATTTTTACACCCAGGTTCTTCAAACGACTGATCATCGCAATTTCTTGCTCATCTAGTTCGGCAAGCATACTAGCTGGACACTCGATGATAATGGCCCCAGGGCTTAACTGATGGTTGAGCATGGTATAGTCAATAAACTCGATAAAGCTTTCGCTCAACAGCTCAGCACCAAAGACATTAATACTGATGGGAACACTGATCCCTTCCATTTTCAGCGCCAATGCGATTTCGCATGCACGCTCTAATACATATTCAGCAACGGGAATGGCAAGTCCAACTAAACGAATATCATCAATAAACTCATTGGCACTTAAAATCCCTTGCTTTGGATGCTGCCAGCGCAACAGTAATTCCACAAACTCAATGCTGTTATCTTCATGACGAACGACTGGATGAAAATAGAGCTCAAATTCAGATCTGAAGTTGATTTTAGCTAACTCCGACAACCTAACCTGTTGCTCCAGTCGATGAATTTGCATACGCTGTTGATACGGCACGACCTGTTGATGGCTATGCTGATGCGCTTCTGATTGTGTATCCAGCGCTAAAAACACGCAAGAAATCAGGTTCTCAAGCTGCCCCATTTCTTCATCGCAATTCACATAACTCGCACGCATCATGATCTCTAACGTACAGCTACCAACATTGAATGGCTTTAAAGTACTATTTGATATTTCCTCTATCAGCTGCTCATGAAAGTGCTTACCATGCTTTAGCGAACATACAAACGCAAAGTTAAGACCACCTAGATGCGCCATTTTCGTAGTTTCATTGCCATGAGTGATAGCCATAACATCGCCTGATTGCAAACATTGCGCAATACGATTAGCCGATTGAGCCAACAGCAAGTCACCAAACTCACGCCCTAAATGAAAATTCACCTGCTCGAAACCCATGAGACGGACAAGCACGAGCATACAAGTGCTCCCTTCCGTTTGGCGATATTCATTAAAAGCACGTTTAAAGCTTTGCCGACCAGGTAACCCCAAACTTTCATGCTCGGTGTGGTCATCATCGTGTTCTTTCAATTCAAATTCATTTGCGCTGCTATACGATTGATAGGCAAGGAAAAGAATATACATAAACACAATGACAATTGCGCCATGCTGGGCAGGAAATGTCCATAAATATTCAGACACCGTCCACATTACCAAAGTGATTATCGCCGCAGCACTTATCAACAATAAGCCACTTTTGTGCTCCTGTAAGCCATGGAACAAATAAAGGAGTATCGTCAAAGTAAGTAAATGTAATGTAGTGATATTGTCCGTAAAGGCGAGCAGTATTGCAAGTGTTGCACTGCTAAGGTGAGCCAGCTTGAGCATACCAGAGGGGCGCTGCAGCATTAATGCTAACGCCCCCATTACAATGGCTCCGGCCATGCCAGCCATCATTGGTGTAATTAGTATCGCAATTCCTTCAGACAGCAATAATTCTGTGGCTCCGCCACTAGCTGTTGAAATTGAAAGCATAATTTGTTGCTTATAAAAGGATCATTACTGATTAAGTTTACCTAAGATCCACAAATTTGACAGGTCCGCTACACCAAATTGATAACTTAACTGTGCAGGATGTGTAATGTCCCATAAAGCTAAATCCGCGCGCGTTCCAACTTTCAATACACCACGGTCGCTCAACCCCAAGGCTTTCGCAGCATTAACCGTAACACCACTAAGCGCTTCTTCTGGTGTCATTCTAAATAATGTGCACGCCATATTCAGCATTAATCGCAGTGAGCACATAGGGGCAGTACCTGGATTGAAGTCGCTAGCGAGTGCCATTGCTACTTTGTGCTTTCTGAGCAAATCAATTGGTGGCAATTGCGTTTCTCGTAAGAAATAAAAAGCGCCGGGTAAAAGTACCGCAGTAACATCCCCTTTAGCCATCGCTTCCACACCAGCTTCATCAAGATATTCAATATGATCCGCTGAAAGCCCTTTAAACTTAGCCACAAGCTCGCTGCCATGTTGATTAGATAGCTGCTCAGCATGACATTTAACCTGTAATCCCAACTGTTGTGCTCGAGTAAATACTTGCTCAGTTTGCTGATAGGTAAATCCCACGTTCTCACAAAATACATCAACAGCCGTTGCTAATTGGCGCGAAGCAACTTGTGGCAGCATCTCATCACAGACTAAATCAATGTAGGCTTGGCTATTGTCTTTGTATTCTGGGGGTAATGCATGCGCGCCCAAGAACGTGCTATGCACATCAATCGGGTGATGCTCATTGAGTAGTTGATTAATTTCTAGCAGTTTAAGCTCGTTTTCAACATCTAGGCCGTAACCCGATTTACTTTCAACCGTGGTAACCCCTTCTTTGAGTAAACTATTCAAACGGTTCTTACCGTTAACATACAGCGTTTCTCTGTCTGCTAATCGTGTCGCCTTAACGGTACTTGCGATACCACCACCTTGCGCAGCAATCTCTTGATATGACGCCCCCAGTAATCGTTGCTCAAATTCGTTGGCCCGAGAACCCGCAAATAAAATATGCGTGTGGCAGTCGATTAACCCAGGGGTCAACCATTGACCATTGGCTTTATGAATAGGTGTTGCAATGGCATCAACCTCAGGTAGTTCACTACGAGGGCCTAACCAATTAATTCTGCCATCTTTAATCGCGATCGCTGCATTTTCTATCGCACCATAAGGGGTATCCAAATTGGGATCCATAGTTGCAATATTGACATCGATAATAAGCAAATCGGCTTCTAACATCATACTTGTCCTAATCTAAATCAAATCCATATGCCAACACATTAAAATAAACTCGCTCACTGCGAGATTTATTCATTGAGTCTATCAGGGATACTTGTATATACAAGGGAAGTGTGCCATCTTTATTTACATAAATATGAACTCGAGACAACAATTGTGCCTGAGCTTCCTAAATTTGCGCTGATAAAACAATATATTATCGATAATATTCGCGCCGCGCGCTGGCTCGAAAACGAGCGCGTGCCGTCGGAAAATGAGTTAGCTGACCAATTTAATGTTAGCCGAATGACCGCAAGACGAGCACTAAGCGAGCTAACTGAAGCCGGAATTTTAACTCGTAGCCAAGGTCTAGGTACTTTTGTTGCCAGTTTTAAATCTCAGTCTTCGTTACTTGAGATCCGCAATATTGCCGACGAGGTCAACGCTCGCAATGGCAAATACTCTTGCACCGTACTAACGCTTGAACTTATTGCTGCAGTAGCGCCTATCGCCATTGCACTAGGTGTAGAAGCGGACGCGCCAGTCTATAGAAGCGTAATTGTGCATAATGAAAATGAACAACCACTGCAAGTCGAAGAGCGCTTTGTCAATCCACAGTTGGCACCGGAGTATTTAGACCAAAACTTTGAACTGACTACCCCTCATGAATATTTATCTCAAGTCGCGCCACTCACAGAGGCTAGACACACCGTTGAAGCAGTTATGCCATCACGAGAGGTTTGCCAGTGGCTTGGGCTTTATAATGAAGAGCCATGTTTACAAATGATCCGCCGAACTTGGTCTGCAAAAGGCATTGTTAGCTTCGCAAGATTAATTTCGCCTGGCAGTAAATATCGCTTAGGTGGTCATCTCACCTTTAAGCAAAGGTCGTAACACATAAAGTGTCGCCAAACATCGCGGCAGATAAATCAAAACGACATGGCGGCCTAGGTTGCCATGCAATACAAATAAGCTAACAACCTAGCGAAACTAAGCAATCGCAACAACTAGACGTTTCACTTAGGTTGTATATACAACAGGAGAGAGCAGAATGAGTGACAACCCAAGATTAGACCCTAGCCGCGAGATCCGCGCGCCACGAGGTGCAGACATTACCGCAAAGAACTGGCTTACTGAAGCCGCAAAGCGAATGTTGATGAATAACCTTGACCCTGAAGTTGCGGAGCACCCCAATGCACTAGTAGTTTATGGCGGTATTGGCCGCGCCGCTCGCGACTGGTCATGCTTCGATAAAATCGTTGAAACGTTAGACCGCTTAGAAGAAGACGAAACCTTACTGGTGCAATCAGGTAAACCTGTTGGCGTATTCAAAACTCATAGCAACGCTCCTCGCGTCTTAATTGCTAACTCAAATTTAGTACCACATTGGGCTAACTGGGATCACTTCAACGAACTCGATAAAAAAGGCCTGATGATGTACGGCCAGATGACCGCTGGTTCTTGGATCTATATTGGCTCACAAGGCATAGTACAAGGCACATACGAGACCTTTGTCGCAATGGCAAAGCAACACTTTAATGGTGAGGCAAAAGGCAAGTGGATCTTAACCGGTGGCCTTGGCGGCATGGGTGGCGCGCAACCACTCGCAGCAACTATGGCAGGCTTTAGCGCCCTCGTTGTTGAGTGTGATGAGTCACGAATCGATTTTCGTCTTAACACACGCTATGTTGACCGAAAGGCAACCACACTTGATGATGCGTTAGCTATCATTGATGAAGCTAACGCTGCTGGGCAACCGGTATCAGTTGGCCTGTTGGGCAATGCAGCGGATGTTTATGCTGAATTGGTTGAGCGCAATATCACTCCTGACGTAGTAACCGATCAAACTTCTGCGCACGATCCATTAAACGGCTACTTACCGCAAACATGGACTATGGCTCAGGCAGCCGCGCTTCGCGAAAGCGATCCACAAGCAGTTGTAAAAGCCGCAAAACAATCTATGGCGGTGCAAGTACAAGCCATGCTAACGCTGCAATCGCGCGGGGCTGCAACAACTGACTACGGTAATAACATTCGCCAAATGGCCTTAGAAGAAGGGGTTGATAACGCCTTTGATTTCCCAGGCTTTGTTCCAGCCTATATTCGTCCACTGTTTTGCCAAGGTATAGGTCCATTCCGTTGGGTTGCGCTGTCTGGCGATCCTGAAGATATTTATAAAACAGACGCGAAAGTTAAAGAGCTTATCCCAGACGACCCACACCTTCACAATTGGTTAGATATGGCGCGCGAGCGCATTCAATTCCAAGGCTTGCCTGCTCGTATTTGCTGGGTTGGACTGAAGGACAGAGCGCGTTTAGCACGAGCATTCAATGAAATGGTCAAAAATGGAGAACTCAAAGCGCCGATTGTGATTGGTCGTGATCACTTAGATTCAGGCTCTGTCGCCAGTCCAAACCGTGAAACGGAATCGATGATGGATGGTTCAGATGCAGTATCGGACTGGCCGTTACTCAATGCCTTGTTAAACACGGCTGGCGGTGCAACTTGGGTCTCGCTGCATCACGGCGGTGGCGTTGGTATGGGCTTCAGTCAACATTCGGGAGTGGTTATTGTGGCAGATGGCACAGACGAAGCTGACGCCCGCTTATCTCGCGTACTATGGAATGACCCAGGTACCGGTGTAATGCGTCATGCCGATGCCGGTTATGACATAGCCAAAGACTGTGCAAAAGAACAAAAACTAGATTTACCTATGCTGGAAGGAAAGTAAGTATGTACTCACTAAATTTAATCCCAGGCCAACTGACTTTAAACACGTTACGACAAATCAATCAACAGCCTGTTCATCTCAGCTTAGACGAATCAGCGAAAGCCGCTATTGCTAACAGTGCAGACACAGTTCAGCAAGTGATCAAAGAAGGACGCACCGTTTACGGCATTAATACGGGCTTTGGCTTGCTGGCCAACACCAAAATTGCAAAAGACGAATTAGAGTTGCTACAACGCTCTATTGTACTGTCGCACGCAGCCGGTATTGGCGAGTTAATGGATGATAGTACCGTTCGACTAATGATGGTGCTAAAAATCAATTCACTCTCTCGTGGTTTCTCTGGGATCCGCTTAGATGTGATCGAGTTCTTAGCGGCCTTGGTTAATGCCGAAGTCTATCCTTGTGTGCCCAAGAAGGGCTCGGTCGGGGCATCTGGCGATCTCGCACCACTATCGCATATGTGTTTACCGATCCTTGGCGAAGGTCAGGTTCGCTATCGTGGCGAGCTTATCGATGCCATCGATGGCTTAAAAATAGCAGGACTTGAACCACTTACTTTAGCTGCAAAAGAAGGTCTCGCACTACTTAACGGTACACAAGCATCTACAGCTTTTGCACTGCAAGGCCTATTCAGAGCTGAAGATCTTTATGCGCAAAGTTGTGTCGTTGGTTCAATGAGCATTGAAGCGGCTATGGGCAGCCGCTCGCCGTTTGATGCTCGTATTCACGAAGTCCGTGGCCAGCAAGGACAAATCGACACCGCACTGGCGTTTAGAGATATCTTACAAACTCGCTCAGAAATAAGTGATGCTCATGTTGATTGTGAAAAAGTACAAGATCCTTATTGCTTACGTTGTCAACCACAGGTGCTTGGCGCCTGTTTAACTCAGATCCGCCAGGCCGCTGAGGTGATCCTCGTAGAATCCAATGGGGTAACAGATAATCCACTGGTATTTGCTGATGCTGGAGATATTATTTCTGGCGGCAACTTCCATGCAGAACCTATCGCGATGGCGGCTGATAACCTAGCGCTTGCCATTGCTGAAATTGGTGCATTGGCTGAACGTCGTATCGCGCTGCTTATTGATTCGAGCTTATCAAAACTGCCTCCCTTCTTAGTTAACAATGGCGGTGTAAACTCAGGCTTTATGATTGCACAAGTTACCGCTGCAGCACTGGCCTCTGAAAACAAAACACTCGCACATCCAGGCAGTGTTGACAGCCTCCCAACCTCGGCAAACCAAGAAGACCATGTTTCCATGGCGACCTTTGCGGCAAGGCGCTTACAGGAAATGGCTGACAACACCCAAGGTGTACTCGCAGTTGAATATCTTGCTGCAGCGCAAGGGTTAGATTTTAGAGCACCGCTTAAGCCGTCTGACAAAGTGGCTGCAGCTCAGCAAATATTACGAGCTGTCGTGAGCTTTTATGACAAAGATAGGTATTTTGCACCTGATATTGAAAGCGCCAATGCGTTATTGGGTCAAGCTGCACTGGCGCATCTGCTACCAGCACAACTCTTACCTTCAGCCTAACTCAGATTAATTAACAATCGGATGATGGTAGGCAAAGCCGAGTTCAGTAATACGCTCGGCTTTGATAATACGCGCTTCCTCTTTTGACGAAGCAAAACTTGGCATCTCAGTCCCTAATTTTTCACAGTGATATTGATAAAACGCCTGTCTCGTGGGGTGTGCTGGATAGCAAACATTATAAATGTCTGCAGCGTCCTGCCACTGCGCGATCACGGTATTGATTGCAGTAACAACATCGCCCCGATGAACCATATTCACTCTACCATTCGCTGAGCTAGATAAAGCCTTTCCTACTACAAATCGCCCAGGTTCCCTATCGGGACCTTGAAGGCCAGCTAAGCGTACAACCTTGCCGCCTGCGTTAAGCACCATCTCTTCAGCAGTTCTTAGTATATCAACACGCCTGTTGGCTTTATCCGCTAACTTACCTTGTTCATCATATTCACCATTTTCGGTGCTATAAACACCAGTAGTCGAACACAATAAGAAGCCTGCTGCTGACATCTTCTTTGCAAGTAACAATGCCTGTTCTAACGTTTCTAAATAGTTACTATCGACATGCCTAGCTCTTGGTGGAATCGCACACACCCAATACGCGTTGTGTAAAGAAATTGAGTGCGCTAAGGTGCCGTTTTCAGTTAAGACCAGCTGCCTTGACCAGCTATGCATCTCGTTAGCTTGGGTTCTGGTGCCTTCTATTTGCCACCCTTGCAACTCGGCTTTGTGACACAACGCTTCACCGAGCCAACCCGCGCCCAGTACGACCAGACTGCGATTTAATACTTTCATATGAATATTACCTTAACCAAGAAGTTACCTTGTATTATCTATGTAAAAGAAGTTAACGCAAACGGTGGCGTTCTCCAGTTATCTATGGTTTGATTACCGTTTGCATAAGCTAAAAATAAGAAGTGTCATGCTTGAGAATTTATCCCTTAGAAAGAAAATATTGCTGCTAATTGGCGGCACCATTTCCGTATTATTAATTATTGCATCAAGCTTTTTCGTCAGCCATATTGCAACGCTCTCTCGAGATGGTATTGAGCGAGAAACGCAAAGCTATATTCAAGCCGAAAAATTGGCGATGGAAGCATTCTTTGGCCAATACGGCAAAGTAGTTGAAACCTTTGTTTCTACGCCTCATAACATTCATTGGTTTGAAAATTATAATACCCGTGGCGCCGATCTGACTAAAGATAAAGACTATCAAGAGGTCAATGAAGACTTGGTTAGGATCGCCAAAGGCGACGAAAATATTCTCTCAGCCTTTATTGCCTCAGCAAACACCGGTGAATATTTTAAAGAAAATGATCGTACATCAGCATATTCGGATGGTCGACCTTACTACGCCTATCAGCGCCCATGGTGGCAGGATACGCTTGATGTAGGTAAATTGTATGTTGGTCCAATTGCAACCGATATCAATACCGGTGCGGTGTCTGCTGTGATCCGTCAACCTATCTACAATAACGGCGGCAAACTCGTCGCCATGGGTGGCGTCGACTTACAGATCAATAAATTGAACGATATGGTTGAACGTATCAAGTTTCAAGATAAAGGTTTTGGCTTTTTGCTCGATGGTGATTTAAATGTTGTGCATTTATCCAAGCGTACTGGTCATTCGCTCTCTACCACAGATGAAGGCGAGAAAGGCAAAGAAGGTTTAGATGGCCTTGAATCCCAGTTTGCCAATACATCAGGCTTTGACGCTCTAAATGCCGCTATCAAGCGTAACCCCGTTGGCAATAGTACGGTCACGTTCAAAGGGGAAGCGTATTATGTTGTTTATGACAATGTGAAATTAGACAACCCCCTATTGGATTGGCACGTTGGCCTACTTATTCCGGTGTCGCTGATCGACGCGCCGGTGAATGACGCCGTAATGAGCACTATCACAGCCTTGATTATTATCTTAGCCATTATCGTGGCAATGATCTTGCTCGCCACGCAAATGATCACCAAACCGATTGTAGCGCTTACCGAAACCATGCGAGACATCGCATCGGGTGAAGGCGACCTGACTAGACGTATCGATATCACCAGTAAAGATGAAGTCGGTCAACTCGCACTTCATATGAATACCTTCATCGACAAACTTAGAGCAATGATGCTCGATACCGCTGCGCAAGCCGAGCAATTAAGTAATGCTTCCGCTCAACTACGTGAAGTATCAAACAATACTAACAGTGAGATTCAGCGCGAAAAAGAACAGGTGGATAGCGTAAGCGCGGCAGTGACCGAGATGGCAGCTACTGTGACTGAAATCTCACGTAATGCACAAGAGACCAACCAAGCCGCTGATGTCGTGCAACGTATTACGAATGAAGGTGCGGGACGTTCATCACAAGCCCAAGAAGTCATGACTGAACTTGCACTTCATATTGGTGAGGCCGCAAAAGTGGTTGCCGGACTTGAACAAGAAACCAGTAACATAGGTGCCGTTATCGATGTGATTAACGGTATTGCTGAACAAACGAACTTACTGGCACTCAATGCCGCCATAGAAGCCGCCAGAGCGGGCGAGCAAGGTCGAGGCTTTGCGGTGGTTGCTGATGAAGTAAGGTCGCTTGCAAGCCGCACGCAAGAGTCTACCGATGACATTCGCAATATGATCTCTCGTTTACAGCAAATTGCCCAACAAGCTTCAGTGATGATGCAACAAGGTCAAGACCGCGCAGAGGGGACCGTAGAGGAAACTCAAGCCGTGCTTGATGCCTTGAAAGAAATCACAGAGTCGGTCACGACAGTACAAGACCAGAGTCATCAAATTGCCACATCAACAGAGCAACAAACCGTTGTTGCAGAAGATATTAACAATAGCCTTAACCAAATTAATGAGCTCGTTAATAGCACGGCCAACCACGCCAATGTACTGGCAGATGAAGCCCGCGACTTGAACGATTTAGCCAAGGCGCTTAACTCAACGGTCAACCAGTTTAAGCTTTAATCACACACTAAAACACGTCGCAATCGCGGCGTGTTTTGATCTGAGGCAAATCTAACCCAGGCGGTAAAAAGTACACTGACACTCTTAATAAAACTCGAGAGTGCGTATCGTGATTAATTTACCTATTTGGAATGATTCCCTTATCAACAAGTACAATATATCTGGTCCTAGATATACCTCATATCCAACGGCCTTATCGCTTGAGTCTGGTTATAGCCAAAAAGAGTTACAAGCGGCTATTACTGGCTCTGAATCTCGCTCACTCTCGCTGTATATTCATATCCCTTTTTGTCATCAACTATGCTACTACTGTGGCTGTAATAAAATCATTACTCGTCATCAATCCAAAGCTGACGTTTACCTAGATTACTTAGCACAAGAAATCGCAGCAAAAGCGCCGCTATTTTCTGAGTATCGTGTAGAACAACTTCATTTAGGCGGTGGTACACCAACTTTCTTAACTACCGAGCAAATGACACGTCTAATCGAAATGCTGAATAGTGCATTTAATTTCTCTCAGAGTGCACAGCGTGGTATTGAAATAGACCCAAGATCACTTGCACCAAATATGATGCGCCATCTACACGATCTCGGATTTAATCGTGTGTCTTTTGGCGTACAAGATTTTAATGATGAAGTACAAGCTGCGGTAAACCGTCCACAGCATCTAGACGAAGTGCTGGCTATCTTAACTGAAGCGAGAACGCTCGGTTTTAAATCTATTAATATGGATATGATCTATGGGCTACCATTTCAAACGGTAGAGAGCTACAAGCAAACGATTGGGCAACTTATCGCACTTTCTCCCGATAGAGTCTCTGTATTTAACTATGCCCATCTTCCGGATAGATTTGCAGCACAGCGAAAACTAAAAGAAGCCGACATGCCAAGTGCGGGAGAAAAACTTGAGATCTTTAAGCAAACACTGGAACAGATGACCACCGCTGGGTATCAATTCATCGGTATGGATCACTTCGCCAAAAAAGACGATGAACTGGCTATGGCACAAAATGAAGGGCATCTACACCGTAATTTTCAAGGCTATACCACTCATGGCGAGTGCGACCTATTAGGTCTTGGTGTGTCGTCTATTTCCCAAATTGGTCACATGATTTTGCAAAATGAAAAAGAGTTAAAACCTTATTATCAGGCTTTAAGTGATAAAAGATGTGCGATCACTAAAGGGATAACTTTAAGTGGTGATGATGAAATACGCGCGGCTGTTATCAAACAACTTATTTGTCATTTTGAGTTAGATAAAAAGGTGTTCGAGCAACGCTATGATATAAATTTTGACGAATATTTCGTTCAAACACTTAACGCTCTTGAGCCTCTAGCCCGCGATGGCTTAGTAGAACTAAGTGAGCAATCTATCCGAGTCACAAGTAGCGGTAATTTATTTATTCGCATCATTTGCATGTGCTTTGATGCCTACTTACAAAACCAAGTCAAAAACACCCGCTTCTCTCGCGTTATTTAACCATCTTACTCTCTCTAAGTTACCACAACCTCCCACAATACTGTGTTTATGGTGGGAGCGGGTTCACCTCGCGAGATTTTCTATATCCCAAACAGCAAAAAACCCGTCGTATTGTTGAAACGGGTTTTGATGTACATGGGTGTTCCACATTATTTCTGAGCCGAAACTTTCATTGCAACCCATCGGCGGATAAACCACCTCCTACCATATTGCACTGTGCTTATACTGTGGTGGGAGTGAGTTTACCTCGCGAGGTTTTTTATATCCCAAACAGCAAAAAAACCATCACATTGCTGCAACAGGTTTTGATGCACATGGGTGTTCCACATTATTTCTGAGCCGAAACTTTCATTGCAACCCATCGGCGGATAAACCGCCTCCTACCATGTTGCACTGTGCTGATACTGTGGTAGGAGCGAGTTTACCTCGCGAGGTTTTTTATATCCCAAACAACAAAAAACCCGTCGTATTGTTGAAACGGGTTTTGATGCACATGGGTGTTCCACATTATTTCTGAGCCGAAACTTTCATTGCAACCCATCGGCGGATAAACCGCCTCCCACCATGTTGCACTATGCTGATACGGTGGTGGGAGCGAGTTTACCTCGCGAGATTTTCTATATCCCAAACAGCAAAAAAACCATCACATTGCTGAAACGGGTTTTGATGTACATGTTTTTTTGCTGGAACTTCATTGCAACCCATCAGCGGGTAAACCATCTCCTACCGTGTTGTACTGTGCTGATACTGTGGTGGGAGTGGGAGCGAGTTTACCTCGCGAGGTTTTTAAATCACAAACAGCAAAAAACCCGTCGCATTGCTGCAACGGGTTTCTCTTATTTGGCCCTGGCGATGTTCTACTTTCACATGGGTAATCCACACTATCATCGACGCTGTTTTGTTTCACTTCTGAGTTCGGCATGGGGTCAGGTGGGTCCAAAACGCTATAGTCACCAGGAAATTCTGTTCATCAATGAAGTCTCCCTCATCAATGTAAATCCGGAAAAAGCTTATTAAATTCTTTTGTCTACTTTAGTCTATTAACTTCTGTCGCTTATAAACCACTTTGGCGTTGTATGGTTAAGCCTCACGGGTAATTAGTACGAGTTAGCTTAATGCCTCACAGCACTTCCACATCTCGCCTATCAACGTTGTAGTCTTCAACGGCCCTTCAGTTGACTCTAAGTCAAAGTGAGAACTCATCTCGAGGCCTGCTTCCCGCTTAGATGCTTTCAGCGGTTATCAGTTCCGAACGTAGCTACCGGGCAATGCAATTGGCATCACAACCCGAACACCAGCGGTTCGTCCACTCCGGTCCTCTCGTACTAGGAGCAGCCCCTCTCAATTCTCAAACGCCCACGGCAGATAGGGACCGAACTGTCTCACGACGTTCTAAACCCAGCTCGCGTACCACTTTAAATGGCGAACAGCCATACCCTTGGGACCGACTTCAGCCCCAGGATGTGATGAGCCGACATCGAGGTGCCAAACACCGCCGTCGATATGAACTCTTGGGCGGTATCAGCCTGTTATCCCCGGAGTACCTTTTATCCGTTGAGCGATGGCCCTTCCATTCAGAACCACCGGATCACTATGACCTACTTTCGTACCTGCTCGACGTGTCTGTCTCGCAGTTAAGCTTGCTTCTACCATTACACTAACCGTACGATGTCCGACCGTACTTAGCAAACCTTCGTGCTCCTCCGTTACTCTTTGGGAGGAGACCGCCCCAGTCAAACTACCCACCAGGCACTGTCCTCAACCCCGATTCAGGGGCCTAAGTTAGAACATCAACACTACAAGGGTGGTATTTCAAGGTCGGCTCCACAGAAACTAGCGTCTCTGCTTCAAAGCCTCCCACCTATCCTACACATGTAGGGTCAATGTTCAGTGCCAAGCTGTAGTAAAGGTTCACGGGGTCTTTCCGTCTAGCCGCGGGTACACAGCATCTTCACTGCGATTTCAATTTCACTGAGTCTCGGGTGGAGACAGCGTGGCCATGGTTACACCATTCGTGCAGGTCGGAACTTACCCGACAAGGAATTTCGCTACCTTAGGACCGTTATAGTTACGGCCGCCGTTTACCGGGGCTTCGATCAAGAGCTTCGCCTAAGCTAACCCCATCAATTAACCTTCCGGCACCGGGCAGGTGTCACACCGTATACGTCATCTTACGATTTTGCACAGTGCTGTGTTTTTAATAAACAGTCCCAGCCACCTGGTCACTGCGGCTCTCGTTTGCTTACAGAGCAAGTCCTTCACAAACAAGAGCGTACCTTCTCCCGAAGTTACGGTACAATTTTGCCTAGTTCCTTCACCCGAGTTCTCTCAAGCGCCTTAGTATTCTCTACCTGACCACCTGTGTCGGTTTAGGGTACGATTCAGTATGAACTGAAGCTTAGAGGCTTTTCCTGGAAGTAGGGCATCAACAACTTCACCACCTTAGTGGCTCGTCTCGACTCTCAGCCTTGGCAACCCGGATTTTCCTAAGTCACCAGCCTACAGCCTTTCACATGGACAACCAACGCCATGCTTGCCTAGCCTGCTCCGTCCCCCCATCGCATTCATACCGAGTACGGGAATATTAACCCGTTTCCCATCGACTACGCTCTTCAGCCTCGCCTTAGGGGTCGACTCACCCTACCCTGATTAACATGGGATAGGAACCCTTGGTCTTCCGGCGGAGGAGTTTTTCACTCCTCTTGTCGTTACTCATGTCAGCATTCGCACTTCTGATATGTCCAGCATGCCTCCCGGCACACCTTCAGCCACTTACAGAACGCTCCCCTACCCCGCGAATATACCCCGAAACTATCTCTTGCCAACTCAACGTGTTGACCGCTTGACCGTTGGGCACTTCGTGCATCAACGTTAATCTTAAAATAGTTTGGGTGGTATATTCGCAGCCGTAGCTTCGGTGGTATGTTTAGCCCCGTTACATCTTCCGCGCAGGCCGACTCGACTAGTGAGCTATTACGCTTTCTTTAAAGGGTGGCTGCTTCTAAGCCAACCTCCTAGCTGTTTTAGCCTTCCCACATCGTTTCCCACTTAACATACACTTTGGGACCTTAGCTGACGGTCTGGGTTGTTTCCCTCTCCACGACGGACGTTAGCACCCGCCGTGTGTCTCCCGGATATTACTTTACGGTATTCGGAGTTTGCAAAGGGTTGGTAAGTCGGGATGACCCCCTAGCCTTAACAGTGCTCTACCCCCGTAAGTATTCGTCCGAGGCTCTACCTAAATAGATTTCGGGGAGAACCAGCTATCTCCCGGTTTGATTAGCCTTTCACTCCTAGCCACAGGTCATCCCCTAACTTTTCAACGTTAGTGGGTTCGGTCCTCCAGTTGATGTTACTCAACCTTCAACCTGCCCATGGCTAGATCACCGGGTTTCGGGTCTATACCCTGCAACTTAAGCGCCCAGTTAAGACTCGCTTTCGCTACGGCTCCCCTAAATGGTTAACCTCGCTACAGAATATAAGTCGCTGACCCATTATACAAAAGGTACGCAGTCACCCAACAAGTAGGCTCCTACTGCTTGTACGTACACGGTTTCAGGTTCTATTTCACTCCCCTCACAGGGGTTCTTTTCGCCTTTCCCTCACGGTACTGGTTCACTATCGGTCAGTTGGGAGTATTTAGCCTTGGAGGATGGTCCCCCCATATTCAGTCAAAGTTTCACGTGCTCCGACCTACTCGATTTCACTTTAGATAAGTTTTTGTGTACGGGACTATCACCCTGTTTCGTCATGCTTTCCAACATCTTCCACTAACTACACTAAAGCTTAAGGGCTGGTCCGATTTCGCTCGCCGCTACTTTCGGAATCTCGGTTGATTTCTTTTCCTACGGGTACTTAGATGTTTCAGTTCTCCGCGTTCGCCTCGTTAACCTATGTATTCAGTTAACGATACCTGCAAGCAGGTGGGTTCCCCCATTCGGAAATCCTAGTCTCAAGCGCCTCTTACTGGCTTGACTAGGCTTATCGCAAGTTAGTACGTCCTTCATCGCCTCCAACTGCCAAGGCATCCACCGTGTACGCTTAGTCACTTAACCATACAACCCAAAATAGTTTTAAGTTGTACTGTCAAAGACTGATTTAACTTCGCCAGAAGTTAATATTGAATACTAAAGTAGACGCTAATTAATCATCAAATGATTAATCGGCATTTTCTTTCGAAAACTCGATAAATAACTTTACGTTATCTATCAGAATTTAATTTTTCAGCTTTTCCAAATTTTTAAAGAGCAATATCACTTAGCCATCAGGCCAAGCAACAATCATCTGTGTGGACACTTCGAACAAATAAGTTCTAAATCGTATAAGGAGGTGATCCAGCCCCAGGTTCCCCTAGGGCTACCTTGTTACGACTTCACCCCAGTCATGAATCACTCCGTGGTGAACGTCCCCCCGAAGGTTAGACTATCCACTTCTGGAGCAACCCACTCCCATGGTGTGACGGGCGGTGTGTACAAGGCCCGGGAACGTATTCACCGCAACATTCTGATTTGCGATTACTAGCGATTCCGACTTCATGGAGTCGAGTTGCAGACTCCAATCCGGACTACGACAGGCTTTAAGGGATTCGCTCACTATCGCTAGCTCGCTGCTCTCTGTACCTGCCATTGTAGCACGTGTGTAGCCCTACACGTAAGGGCCATGATGACTTGACGTCGTCCCCACCTTCCTCCGGTTTATCACCGGCAGTCTCCTTAGAGTTCCCGACCGAATCGCTGGCAACTAAGGATAGGGGTTGCGCTCGTTGCGGGACTTAACCCAACATCTCACAACACGAGCTGACGACAGCCATGCAGCACCTGTATCAGAGCTCCCGAAGGCACCAAACCATCTCTGGTAAGTTCTCTGTATGTCAAGTGTAGGTAAGGTTCTTCGCGTTGCATCGAATTAAACCACATGCTCCACCGCTTGTGCGGGCCCCCGTCAATTCATTTGAGTTTTAACCTTGCGGCCGTACTCCCCAGGCGGTCTACTTAATGCGTTAGCTTTGGAAAAGTTGTCCGAAGACCCCAGCTCCTAGTAGACATCGTTTACGGCGTGGACTACCAGGGTATCTAATCCTGTTTGCTCCCCACGCTTTCGTACATGAGCGTCAGTGTTGACCCAGGTGGCTGCCTTCGCCATCGGTATTCCTTCAGATCTCTACGCATTTCACCGCTACACCTGAAATTCTACCACCCTCTATCACACTCTAGTTTGCCAGTTCGAAATGCAGTTCCCAGGTTAAGCCCGGGGCTTTCACATCTCGCTTAACAAACCGCCTGCGTACGCTTTACGCCCAGTAATTCCGATTAACGCTCGCACCCTCCGTATTACCGCGGCTGCTGGCACGGAGTTAGCCGGTGCTTCTTCTGTCAGTAACGTCACAGCTAGCAGGTATTAACTACTAACCTTTCCTCCTGACTGAAAGTGCTTTACAACCCGAAGGCCTTCTTCACACACGCGGCATGGCTGCATCAGGCTTGCGCCCATTGTGCAATATTCCCCACTGCTGCCTCCCGTAGGAGTCTGGACCGTGTCTCAGTTCCAGTGTGGCTGATCATCCTCTCAAACCAGCTAGGGATCGTCGCCTTGGTGAGCCTTTACCTCACCAACTAGCTAATCCCACTTGGGCCAATCTAAAGGCGAGAGCCGAAGCCCCCTTTGGTCCGTAGACATTATGCGGTATTAGCCATCGTTTCCAATGGTTGTCCCCCACCTCAAGGCATGTTCCCAAGCATTACTCACCCGTCCGCCGCTCGTCATCTTCTAGCAAGCTAGAAATGTTACCGCTCGACTTGCATGTGTTAGGCCTGCCGCCAGCGTTCAATCTGAGCCATGATCAAACTCTTCAATTAAAAGTTTTTTGAAACCTAAGTTTCGTGCTCATTGAATTCTGATTTTGATACCTTTCGGTATCGAATTGACTGTGCTGAATAAACTATGTTTATTCCGTTGGTCACTCAGCTCAATTGAGACTCTAAATTTGTTTGCGTCATCTAGCGAACTAGAATCTGCTGTTAGAACTCAATCTGTACGAGTGCCCACACAGATGATTGCTTCATATTTTTAAAGAACGTTTCGAAACATTTCGCTGTTTCGAGGGACGTGCATTTTAAGCACTCCCGATTTTTTGTCAACACTTAATTTTGAATTTCTTTAGAAGAAGCTTCTAATTTAAGTTTTACTTGACGCCAACTCGTTGCTGCTTTGCTTTTCAGCGTAGCGCCCCGTGTCAGTGGGGTCGCATTATAGGGCGATCCGATTTTAGTGCAACCCTTTTTTTAAAGAAAATTGCGAAAAAACGTTTGTTCGAGCAAAAATGAAGCGAAACGCTTATTTTTGACACTTAACAGTATAAAAAGAGTACAAAACAGAGGGGGTGTATACCGTTTATGTGTAGTACCGCGTGTTATCAACACGATTAAGGCACTATTCTATAAGTGGGGATATCACTTAAGAAGGTTCGAGAATAGTTATTGAATTGCTAGGAATGACTCTTTTTGTTGATCGCGATATAAAATCGCTGCTACGACAAAGAGTTTATCGCGAGGTAAACTCGCTCCCACCACAAAAATTCTATCTTTGAAATCGCGACGTAAAGTCACTGCTTCGACAAAGAGTTCATCTTTTAGAGCGTAATAATAAAAAAAGTCTGTACTCCTTATCGGAGAATGACCCTTTTCCTTTGTCGCGATATAAAATCGCTGCTACAAAGCATTAAAAAAGGCCGAACTCCTGTCAGAGAACGACCCTTTTCATTTGTCGCGATATAAAATCGCTGCTACAAGGCATTAAAAAAGGCCGCCAAAGCGACCTTTTTTATGTGTGTTACGACAATCTACAGATTACTCTTCGATTGTTGCTACAACACCAGCACCTACTGTACGGCCACCTTCACGGATAGCGAAACGTAGACCTTCGTCCATCGCGATTGGTACGATTAGCTCAACAGTCATCTTGATGTTGTCGCCAGGCATTACCATTTCTACGCCGTCTGGTAGCTGGATGTCACCAGTTACGTCTGTTGTACGGAAGTAGAACTGTGGACGGTAACCTTTGAAGAAAGGAGTGTGACGACCACCTTCATCTTTCGAAAGTACGTATACTTCTGAAGTGAATTTTGTGTGTGGCTTGATTGAACCAGGCTTACATAGTACTTGACCACGCTCAACTTCATCACGCTTAGTACCACGTAGTAGTGCACCGATGTTCTCACCCGCACGACCTTCGTCTAGTAGCTTACGGAACATCTCAACACCCGTACAAGTTGTCTTCGTAGTTTCTTTAATACCTACGATTTCTACTTCGTCGTTCACGTTGATGATACCAGCTTCAACACGGCCTGTTACTACTGTACCACGACCTTGGATTGAGAATACGTCTTCGATAGGCATGATGAATGGCTTATCGATGTCACGCTCTGGCTCTGGGATGTAAGTATCTAGTGCTTCTGCAAGCTCAATGATCTTCGCTTCCCACTGCTCTTCGCCTTCTAGTGCTTTAAGCGCTGAACCTTGGATTAGTGGTAGGTCATCACCTGGGAAGTCGTACTCAGAAAGTAGTTCACGAACTTCCATCTCTACTAGCTCTAGTAGCTCTTCGTCGTCAACCATGTCACATTTGTTCATGAATACGATGATGTAAGGTACACCAACCTGACGAGAAAGTAGGATGTGCTCACGTGTTTGAGGCATAGGACCGTCAGTAGCAGCAACTACTAGGATCGCGCCGTCCATCTGTGCAGCACCAGTGATCATGTTTTTAACATAGTCAGCGTGTCCTGGACAGTCTACGTGTGCATAGTGACGAGTTGGTGTGTCATACTCAACGTGTGAAGTTGAGATTGTGATACCACGCTCACGCTCTTCTGGAGCGTTATCGATTGATGCGAAGTCTTTTGCTGTACCACCGTATACTTTTGCAAGTACGTTAGTGATTGCTGCAGTTAGTGTAGTTTTACCGTGGTCAACGTGGCCGATAGTACCAACGTTTACGTGCGGTTTTACGCGTTCAAACTTTTCTTTTGCCATTTTCAAATTTCCTATAAAGAAATTAAAGTCCAGCCCTAAGACCGGACCGAACTAAAATTACTTAACAGCGCGAGCTGCAATTATTGCATCAGCTACGTTTTTAGCCGCTTCAGCATACTTTAGGAATTCCATAGAGTATGATGCGCGCCCTTGTGTAGCGGAGCGTAAGTCTGTTGCATAACCAAACATTTCAGAAAGCGGTACCTGAGCATTAATTTGCTTCGAGCCACCAAATGCTTCTTCCATGCCTTCAATTATGCCACGACGACGGTTTAAGTCGCCTACTACATCACCCATGTTTTCTTCAGGGGTGATTACTTCTACTTTCATGACAGGCTCAAGTAGAACTGGACTTGCTTCTAGCGCGCCCTTCCTAAAGCCCATCGAACCTGCGATCTTAAACGCCATCTCGTTTGAGTCAACATCATGGAACGAGCCATCAAACAAGGTAGCTTTAACACCCAATAGCGGATAACCGGCAAGAACACCTTGCTTCATCTGCTCTTGAATACCTTTATCAACCGCTGGGATATACTCTTTTGGTACTGTACCACCTACGATTTCGTTAACGAATTCGTATATTGGCGCATCATCATCAGAGACATCCATTGGTTCTAGCTTCAACCAAACGTGACCATATTGACCACGACCACCAGATTGACGCACAAACTTACCTTCAGCTTCAACAGAAGCTCGGATAGTTTCGCGGTATGCAACCTGAGGCTTACCAACGTTACACACAACGTTAAACTCACGCTTCATACGATCGACAATGATATCTAAGTGAAGCTCACCCATACCAGAGATAATCGTCTGACCTGATTCTTCGTCCGTTTCTACACGGAATGAAGGATCTTCTGCTGCAAGTTTACCAAGCGCAACGCCCATTTTTTCTTGGTCAGCTACTGTTTTAGGTTCTACTGCGACCGAGATTACAGGCTCAGGGAACTCCATACGTTCTAACGTAATTGGGGCATCTTGAGCACAAAGTGTATCACCAGTAGTCACATCTTTTAGGCCGATAGCAGCCGCGATGTCACCCGCATGAACTTCTTTAATCTCTTCACGCGAGTTTGAGTGCATTTGAACAATACGTCCAAAACGCTCTTTTTTACCTTTAACAGGATTTAGTACCGAATCACCTTGGCTAACTTTACCAGAGTAAACTCGGAAGAAAGTAAGTGTGCCAACGAATGGATCGGTTGCGATCTTAAATGCAAGCGCCGCAAACGGTGCATTATCGTCAGCTTCACGCGTATCTTCGGTTTCGTCTTCTAAGACACCTTGGATAGCTTTTACTTCAGTAGGCGAAGGCATGAATTCAATCACAGCGTCAAGCACAGCCTGAACACCTTTGTTTTTGAATGCACTACCTGTCGTCATTGGCACAATTTCATTGGCCAATGTGCGTTGGCGAAGGGCTGATTTAATCTCTTCTTCGCTCAACTCACCATCTTCAAGATATTTTTCCATTAGCTCTTCAGAAGCTTCTGCAGCGCTCTCAATTAGGTGAGAACGCCATTCTTCAGCAAGCTCGAGAAGATCTGCAGGGACCTCTTCATAGTTGAAAGTCATCCCCTGGTCTTCTTCATTCCAGTTAATCGCTTTCATCTTGATAAGGTCAATAACACCTTTAAATTCATCTTCAGCACCAATTGGTAGCTGAATAGGCACAGGTGTAGCACCGAGACGTTTTTTAACTTGTTCAACAACAGACAAGAAGTTTGCTCCCGTACGATCCATCTTATTGACGAAAATCATACGTGGTACTTCGTATTTGTTTGCCTGACGCCAAACGGTCTCAGTTTGCGGTTGCACACCTGATGAAGCACATAACACAACAACAGCACCATCAAGTACGCGCAATGAACGCTCTACTTCGATAGTAAAATCTACGTGTCCTGGAGTATCGATGATGTTTACACGATGCTCATCAAACTGAGCATCCATCCCTTTCCAGAAACACGTCGTTGCAGCAGAAGTGATCGTGATACCACGCTCTTGCTCCTGCTCCATCCAGTCCATAGTTGCGGCACCGTCGTGTACCTCACCAATCTTATGAGAAAGACCAGTATAGAAAAGTACGCGCTCGGTCGTAGTTGTTTTACCCGCATCTACGTGAGCACATATACCAATGTTACGGTAGCGCTCAATCGGAGTTGTCCGTGCCATAATATCCTCTTAAAGGGTGTTAGCAGATTACCAACGGTAGTGAGCGAATGCTTTGTTCGCTTCAGCCATACGGTGAACGTCTTCACGTTTCTTAACCGCAGTGCCTTTGTTTTCAGCAGCGTCGATCATCTCTTGAGCAAGACGAAGACCCATTGATTTTTCGCCACGCTTACGTGCAGCTTCAACCAACCAACGCATACCTAGTGCGTTACGACGCACTGGACGTACTTCAACTGGTACTTGGTACGTTGAACCACCAACACGGCGAGATTTAACCTCTACCTGTGGGCGAACGTTATCAAGTGCAGCTTCAAAGATTTCTAGGTGCGACTTGCCTGATTTTTCAGCAGCCACGTCTAGCGCACCATATACGATTTTTTCAGCAGTAGATTTCTTGCCGTCAAGCATTACTACGTTAACGAATTTAGCAAGAAGCTCTGATCCGAACTTCGGATCTGGAAGAATTTTACGTTGACCTATTACGCGTCTTCTAGGCATTTTCTTTCTCCGGTATCTTCAGGTCCGTGCTAAACACGGATTCCCAAAACAATATATAAAAATTTAAAACTTAAGTGCTTGGCCTTACTAACGGAGAACCATTAGCCCTTAGGACGTTTTGCACCGTACTTAGAACGAGCCTGTCTACGGTCGTTTACGCCTGCACAGTCAAGTGCACCACGAACAGTATGGAAACGCACACCTGGTAAGTCTTTAACACGACCACCACGGATTAGGATTACACTGTGCTCTTGTAGGTTGTGACCTTCACCACCAATGTATGAAGTTACTTCGAAACCGTTAGTTAAACGTACACGCGCTACTTTACGTAATGCAGAGTTTGGTTTCTTAGGTGTTGTTGTATATACACGAGTACATACACCACGCTTTTGTGGACAAGCTTTAAGAGCAGCAGAGTTGCTCTTTGTAACCTTGCTACGACGTGGCTTACGCACTAGCTGGTTAATAGTTGCCATTAAATAGCTCCTGAATTAATAAATTACTACTGAAAAATAAAATCTTACCATTTAGGTCAAATCCAATTTTCTTGAACGACTAAAATGGGTGGCCGAATTTTAATGACCAAAGTTTAACCTGTCAACCAAAAGTCGTCATCAGCGCTAAGTAAATGCATGCAATTCGGATGGTTTTGTCTGCGAAGCTATTGAAAGTTAACAAAAGTTAGCGATTGCATTGAAAAACCTTTGTTGCAGTATACATATTGATGTGACGCTTTGATGGCAATTCGACCAGCGAGTTGAAAAGGCATAAAAAAACCGCTGTATTCACACAGCGGTTTTTCAATTAATTCGCTAAATGGCGAGGATTACTCGTTGCCACCTAATAAATCAGCGTTTAGTGCGTCTGTTAGCGCTTGAGTTGCCTCTTCAGCACTTACTGTTTGCTCTTCAACAGCTGCTTCACCTTGCTTACGACGGTTGATGCGTTCTTCATGGTATGCGAAACCTGTACCCGCAGGGATCAAACGACCCACGATTACGTTTTCTTTCAGACCACGTAGCTCATCGCTCTTACCGTTAACCGCAGCTTCGGTTAGAACACGTGTTGTTTCCTGGAACGATGCCGCAGAAATAAACGATTCAGTCGCAAGTGACGCTTTAGTAATACCCATTAGTTGGATTTCAAACTTAGCTGGGATCTTACCTTGCATTTCTAGTTCACGGTTAGCGATGTTTACACGTGCAACCTCAGCTTGCTCGCCTACTAGGAACTCACTGTCACCACCATCAAGGATGATACACTTACGAAGCATCTGACGAACGATAGTCTCAATGTGCTTATCGTTAATCTTTACGCCCTGTAGACGGTATACTTCTTGTACTTCGTTAGTGATGTAGTTAGATACATCAGTAACACCACGTAGACGTAGGATGTCGTGCGGAGACTCTGGACCATCGGCGATAACTTCACCTTTAGCCACTTGCTCACCTTCGAACACGTTAAGCTGACGCCATTTCGGGATCATCTCTTCGTATGCATCACCCTCTTCCGGTGTGATCACAAGACGTTTCTTACCTTTAGTCTCTTTACCGAAGCTAACGGTACCTGTGATTTCTGCAAGAATTGCAGGATCTTTTGGCTTACGCGCTTCGAATAGGTCAGCAACTCGAGGTAGACCACCCGTGATGTCACGAGTCTTCGAACCTTCTTGTGGAATACGGGCCAATACCGAACCAGGTAGTACTGTTGCACCATCTGTGATTTCAATCGTTGTGAATGAAGGTAGACGGATCTCTTGAAGACCACGTTCTTCGTTCTCAATGATTAGTTTAGGCTCTTTCGCGTTTACTTTCGCAAGATCCTTAACAACCACACGTGTTAGACCAGTTAACTCATCAGTCTGTGCTTCAGTGTTTGAATCATCGATATCGCTGAACGATACTTTTGACTCATGTTCAATGATGATTGGGTGGCTATGCGGGTCCCAAGTAGCAACGATATCGTTACCTTTAACGTCAGCACCATCTTGTACAGTTAATACTGCACCGTAAGGAACTTTATAACGCTCTTTCTCACGACCGTGCTCATCGATTATCGTGATCTCAGTTGAACGAGATGTGATAACGATTTTGCCATCAGCATTGATTACAAACTTCGCATTGTGAAGTTTCAGATTACCATTGTTCTTAACTTGAACACTGTTCTCTGCAGAAGCTCGTGATGCCGCACCACCGATGTGGAATGTACGCATCGTAAGCTGTGTACCCGGCTCACCGATTGACTGTGCCGCGATTACACCAACTGCTTCACCAGGGTTGATGATGTGGCCACGCGCCAAGTCACGACCATAACAGTGTGCACACACACCAAAGTCGTTTTGACAGGTGATTACAGAACGTACTTTAACTTCGTCTACTGAGTGCTCTTCTAGAAGGTCACACAGTTTTTCGTCAATCATTACGTTGCGTTCAACCAGTACTTCTGTTGTACCAGGCTTAACCACGTCTTCAGCAACAACACGACCTAGTACGCGCTCACGAAGCGGCTCTACAACATCACCACCTTCAATTAGCGGCTTCATTACTAGACCTTCTTCGGTACCACAGTCTGATTCATTGATAACCAAATCTTGTGCTACGTCTACTAGACGACGAGTTAGGTAACCCGAGTTCGCTGTCTTAAGTGCCGTATCCGCTAGACCCTTACGCGCACCGTGCGTCGAGATAAAGTACTGTAGTACGTTTAGACCTTCACGGAAGTTAGCTGTGATTGGCGTTTCGATGATTGAACCATCTGGACGAGCCATTAGACCACGCATACCCGCTAGCTGACGGATCTGAGCAGCACTACCACGAGCGCCTGAGTCTGCCATCATAAACACTGAGTTAAATGACGGTTGCTCTTCTTCGTTGCCTTCAGCGTTGATAACCGTTTCTTTTGAAAGGTTAGCCATCATCTCGCGAGAAAGGTTTTCGTTTACACGTGACCAGATATCGATAACTTTGTTGTATTTCTCACCGGCAGTTACAAGACCTGATTGGAACTGTTGGTTGATTTCCGCAACTTCAGCTTCCGCACGATCGATGATCTCACCTTTAGTTGGTGGGATTACCATGTCATTGATACCGATAGAAACACCTGACTTCATCGCGTAGTGGAAACCGGTATACATCACTTGGTCAGCAAAGATAACAGTATCTTTAAGACCTAGACGACGGTAACACTCGTTAAGAAGACCAGAAATTTGTTTCTTACCTAGTGGTTTGTTGATCAGTTCAAACGGCAAGCCTTCAGGGATATTCAATGAAAGGATTGCACGACCTACTGTCGTATCTACTAGGTGAGTTAAAGTGCCGCGCTCACGTGTTTCTTCGTCGATAGTCACTTCTGTGATACGCACTTTAACACGAGCGTGAAGCTCAGCAGCACCTACACGGTATGCTTTTTCAGCTTCTTTAGCATCTTTAAATACTAAACCTTCACCTTTACCGTTGATGCGATCGCGAGTCATGTAGTAAAGACCTAGTACAACGTCCTGTGAAGGAACGATGATTGGCTCACCGTTAGCTGGTGCTAGGATGTTGTTGGTAGACATCATCAATGCACGCGCTTCCAACTGTGCTTCAAGCGTCAGTGGTACGTGAACAGCCATTTGGTCACCATCGAAGTCAGCGTTATACGCCGCACACACTAACGGGTGCAGGTGAATCGCTTTACCTTCGATAAGTACAGGTTCGAATGCTTGGATACCTAGACGGTGAAGTGTTGGCGCACGGTTAAGTAAAACCGGGTGCTCACGGATAACTTCGTCTAGTACGTCCCAAACCTCTGGTACTTCACGCTCAACCATCTTCTTCGCAGCTTTGATGGTTGTCGCCATACCACGGCGCTCTAGTTTACCGTAGATAAATGGCTTGAATAGCTCAAGTGCCATCTTCTTAGGTAGACCACACTGATGTAGTTTCAGCGTAGGACCAACGGTGATAACAGAACGGCCTGAATAGTCAACACGCTTACCTAGAAGGTTTTGACGGAAACGACCTTGCTTACCTTTGATCATGTCAGCAAGCGACTTCAGTGGACGCTTGTTAGAACCCGTAATTGCACGGCCACGACGACCATTATCAAGTAGCGCATCAACCGCTTCTTGAAGCATACGCTTTTCGTTACGTACGATGATGTCTGGTGCAGCTAGGTCTAGAAGACGCTTCAAACGGTTGTTACGGTTGATCACACGACGGTAAAGGTCGTTCAGATCTGAAGTCGCAAAACGACCGCCGTCTAGTGGTACTAGAGGACGTAGATCTGGTGGAAGAACCGGTAGCACGCTCATTACCATCCACTCAGGGTTGTTACCTGATTGATGGAACGCTTCCATTAGTTTAAGACGCTTAGTGATTTTCTTGCGCTTAGTTTCAGAGTTGATTGTTGGCAACTCTTCACGCATTTCAGCGATTAACTGACCAAGGTCTAGGTCACGAAGTAGATCAAGTACAGCTTCTGCACCCATCTTCGCTTCAAACTCATCACCGTGCTCTTCAAGTGCATCTAGGTATTCTTCTTCACCTAGTAGTTGACCGCGCTCAAGCGTAGTCATACCTGGCTCAGTTACCACGAATGATTCGAAATAAAGTACGCGCTCGATATCACGAAGTGTCATATCTAGCATTAGGCCGATACGTGACGGAAGTGATTTCAAGAACCAAATATGCGCAACTGGGCTAGCCAGCTCGATGTGGCCCATACGGTCACGACGTACTTTTGTTAGCGTTACTTCAACGCCACACTTTTCACAGATAACACCACGGTGCTTCAAGCGCTTGTATTTACCACACAAACACTCGTAATCTTTTACTGGGCCGAAGATACGGGCACAGAATAAGCCATCACGCTCAGGCTTGAAAGTACGGTAGTTGATTGTCTCAGGTTTCTTTACTTCACCGTAAGACCATGAACGCACCATGTCTGGCGAAGCAAGACCAATGCGAATTGCATCGAATTCTTCGGTCTTATTTTGTTGCTTCAGAAACTTAAGTAAGTCTTTCACCTTAGCTCTCCTGTCGGAGGTTAATCTTGAGGGCAAGCCATGCTTGCCCCTACATTCTTTTCAGTCCGGTTGCAGTTATGCAACGCCGCAGCGCACTGCGGCGGTCGGATTAAATTTCTTCCAACTCGATGTTGATACCTAGCGAGCGGATTTCTTTCAACAGTACGTTGAACGACTCTGGCATACCCGGTTCCATCTTGTGGTTACCGTCTACGATGTTCTTATACATCTTAGTACGACCGTTAACGTCATCCGACTTCACTGTCAACATTTCTTGTAGTGTGTAGGCAGCACCGTATGCTTCTAGTGCCCATACCTCCATCTCACCGAAACGCTGACCACCGAACTGTGCCTTACCACCCAGCGGCTGCTGAGTAACTAGGCTGTAAGAACCTGTTGAACGCGCGTGCATCTTGTCATCAACAAGGTGGTTCAGTTTCAGCATGTACATGTAGCCTACTGTTACTTGACGCTCAAATGCATCACCAGTACGACCATCATATAACGTTACCTGACCACTTCTTGGATAACCACCAAGCTCTAGCATGTCTTTGATTTCAGCTTCACGTGCACCATCAAATGCTGGTGTTGCGATTGGAAGACCACCTTTAAGGTTATCTGCCAAGCGACGGATTTCATCATCAGAGAAGTTAGCAATATCTACTTTCTGACGGCAGTCACCGATTTCGTAAGCTTTCTTGATGAATTCGCGTAGCTCGTGAATTTCACGTTGCTCTTTCATCATTTCTTCAAGACGTTCACCGATACCACGAGCAGCTAGACCCATGTGAGTTTCTAGGATCTGACCGATGTTCATACGAGATGGTACACCCAGCGGGTTAAGTACGATATCTACAGTACGACCTTTGTCATCGTAAGGCATGTCTTCAACAGGAACGATAGTTGAGATTACACCCTTGTTACCGTGACGACCCGCCATCTTATCACCAGGCTGGATACGACGTTTAACAGCTAGGTATACTTTAACAATCTTAAGTACGCCAGGCGCTAGGTCATCACCTTGAGTGATCTTACGACGCTTGTTCTCGAAACGCTTATCGTAGTCAGCTTTAAGCTCGTCATACTGTGCAGCTAGTTGCTCAAGCTCTGCTTGATGCTCTTCATCAGCAAGGCTTTGAGTTAGTAGCTTCTCCGTGTTAAAACCAGCAAGCTGCTCTTCACTCATACCCGATTTAATCAGTAGGTTACGAGCGTGAGTCAGGATACCGCCTTCAAGAATTCTGAACTCTTCGTTGAAGTCTTTCTTCGCTTCGCGAAGCTGCATATCTTCAACTTCTAGTGCACGTTTGTCTTTTTCAACACCGTCACGCGTAAACACTTGTACATCGATAACCGTACCAGATACAGAGTTTGGTACACGTAGTGAGCTGTCTTTAACGTCAGACGCTTTTTCACCGAAGATAGCGCGTAGTAGCTTTTCTTCAGGTGTTAGCTGCGTTTCACCTTTAGGCGTTACTTTACCTACAAGGATGTCGCCGCCTTTCACTTCAGCACCGATATATACAACGCCTGATTCGTCAAGCTTACCTAGTGCAGACTCACCTACGTTAGGAATATCCGCAGTGATTTCTTCTGGACCAAGCTTAGTATCACGAGCAATACACTGAAGCTCTTGAATGTGGATAGTCGTTAGACGATCTTCTTTTACAACATTCTCTGAAAGTAGGATTGAATCCTCGAAGTTGTAACCATTCCAAGGCATGAACGCTACGCGTAGGTTCTGACCAAGTGCTAGATCACCTAGGTCTGTTGAAGGACCATCAGCAAGCACGTCACCACGTACCACCGGCTCACCAACCATACAAGTTGGTTTCTGGTTGATACAAGTGTTTTGGTTTGAGCGTGTGTACTTAGTTAAGTTATAGATGTCGATGCCCGCTTCACCTTGGATGCGCTCATCTTCATTAACGTTAACAACAATACGGCTCGCATCAGCATACTTAACGATACCGCCACGCTTAGCAACGATTGTTACACCAGAGTCTTTCGCTAGTGTACGCTCAATACCAGTACCAACTAACGGCTTATCAGCACGTAGTGTAGGTACAGCTTGACGTTGCATGTTCGATCCCATCAATGCGCGGTTCGCGTCATCGTGTTCTAGGAATGGGATAAGCGCTGCCGCCACAGAGATTACCTGCTGTGGAGATACGTCCATATACTGGATGCTGTCGCTTGGCATAAAGGTTGATTCACCTTTAAAACGACATGGAATCAATTCTTCAGCAAATTGGTTGTCATCAGTTAGCGTTGTATTCGCCTGTGCGATAACGAACTGACCTTCTTCAATTGCTGATAGGTAATCAACATCGTCAGTAACGATACCGTCTACTACTTTGCGGTATGGAGTCTCTAAGAAACCATAGTCGTTTGTACGCGCGTAAGTAGATAGCGAGTTGATTAGACCGATGTTTGGACCTTCAGGCGTTTCGATAGGACAAACACGACCGTAGTGCGTTACGTGTACGTCACGTACTTCGAAGCCAGCACGCTCACGAGTTAGACCACCCGGACCTAATGCAGAAATACGACGCTTGTGCGTTACTTCTGAAAGCGGGTTGTTCTGGTCCATAAACTGTGAAAGCTGTGAAGAACCAAAGAATTCTTTTACTGCTGCAGAGATTGGCTTAGCGTTGATCAAATCCTGTGGCATAACGTTATCTAGGTCACCAAGACTTAGACGCTCACGTACTGCACGCTCAACACGTACAAGACCTACACGGAATTGGTTTTCAGCCATTTCACCTACAGAACGGATACGGCGGTTACCTAAGTGGTCGATGTCATCAACATCGCCTTTACCGTTACGGATGTCGATCAATACCTTCATCACGCTCACGATATCTTCTTTAGATAGCGTGCCGTCACCTTCGTCTGAATCATAGCCAACACGGCTATTGAACTTCATACGACCAACCGTTGAAAGGTCGTAACGCTCTTCAGAGAAGAATAGGTTATCAAATAACGCTTCTGCAGCTTCTTTTGTTGGTGGCTCACCAGGGCGCATCATGCGATAGATTTCTACCAATGCTTCTAGGCGATTGTTAGTAGAATCAACACGTAATGTCTCTGACATGTACGCACCGCTGTCTACTTCGTTGATGTAAAGCGTATCGATCTTTGAGTGACCCGCTTTCACCAATTCAGCCATAAGCTCTAGTGATAGTTCAGTGTTCGCTTCTGCAATCACTTCGCCTGTTGATTCGTCGATATAGTTTTTAGCAACAACACGACCGATGATGTACTCATGCGGTACTTCAAGAGTGTCGATGCCTTGCTTTTCGATGCTCTTAATGTGGCGTGCAGTAATACGACGGCCTTTTTCAACCAATACGTCACCGTTTGCATCTTTAATATCAAATGCAGCGGTTTCACCACGTAGGCGTGAAGGCACAAGTTCCATCAACACTTTGCCATCTTTAACTTCGAAACTTGTCGTTTCAAAGAATAGTGCCAAGATTTCTTCTGAAGTGAACTCTAGTGCACGTAAGATGATAGATGCTGGTAGTTTACGGCGACGGTCAATACGAACGTAAAGGTTATCTTTAACGTCGAATTCAAAGTCAAGCCATGAACCACGGTAAGGGATCACACGTGCGTTATATAACACTTTACCAGATGAGTGTGATTTACCACGGTCGTTATCAAAGAATACACCAGGTGAACGGTGTAGCTGAGAAACGATAACACGCTCAGTACCATTGATTACAAAAGTACCGGTGTCTGTCATGAGCGGGATTTCGCCCATGTAAACTTCTTGCTCTTTTATGTCTTTGACTGTGCCAGGTGCATCTTTGTCCATTAGCACAAGACGTAGTTTAACGCGAAGTGGAGCAGAATATGTCACACCGCGAATTTGACATTCTTTAACGTCAAATACTGGCTCGCCAATACGATAACTGACGTATTGAAGTTCAGAGTTGCCCGAGTAGCTCTTGATAGGGAATACAGAACGGAAAGCAGCTTCCAATCCAGTATCGCCATCGGCATCAGGCGCAATGAACTTATCGAACGATTCCAACTGCATTTGCAGTAGGAAAGGTATGTCCAAAACCTGTGGACGTTTACCAAAATCCTTACGGATACGTTTCTTTTCAGAATAAGAGTAAGCCATGGGGTTCCTCAGCTTGCTGATCTTTGACCCAACCTGTCCAAAATTGAACAGACTTCACTGGCATCTAAGCCATGATAACAACATCTAAATTGTCACACTAACTTGCTTAAGTAACGGCTTAAATGAGCACAATTCAGGCTATATTCAAATCGTTAATGTCATCAAATCAGTGTTACTTCAAATGCCATTGCGATTTTCAACAAAAACTTCTAAGTTATTGAAAATTACAGTGAAATTCGAAGGTTTATGCACTATAGAAATGTATATCTCTATAGCGCAAAAGGGCCGGTGATTAAATAATCACCAGCCCTTGCCTGATTTCTCAGGCAGCGAACCTAGCGGGAGCTAGATTACTTGATCTCAACTTGAGCACCAGCTTCTTCAAGATCTTTCTTAAGCGCTTCAGCTTCTTCCTTAGATACACCTTCTTTGATAGGTGCAGGAGCAGACTCAACTAGCGCTTTAGCTTCTTTAAGGCCTAGACCTGTTGCGCCACGTACCGCTTTGATTGCAGCAACTTTGTTACCGCCAGCAGCAGCTAGGATTACGTCGAACTCAGTCTTTTCTTCAGCAGCTTCAGCAGGACCAGCAGCAACAACAGCAGCAGCTGCAGTTACACCGAACTTCTCTTCCATAGCTTCAACTAGTTCAACAACTTCCATTACTGACATTTCAGCAATAGCGTCAAGGATTTGGTCTTTAGTTACAGACATTTCAAATTTCCTAATTATTTACGAACCCATGCGGTTCAAAAAATTTATTAAAGAAAGGAGCGTTGCTTAGATTAAGCAGCTTGCTCAGCTTTCTGTACACGTACCGCTTCAATTGTTTTACACAATTTGCCAGCAGACGCTTCTTTCATAGCGCTCATTAAGCGTGCAACAGCTTCGTCGTAAGTAGGTAGCTTAGCAAGCATATCTACGTCAACGATTTTGCCTTCGAATGCAGCAGTTTTAAGCTCAAATGCTTCGTTCTTTTTCGCGAAATCTGCAAAGATACGCGCAGCAGCACCAGGGTGCTCTGAAGAGAAAGCGATTAGGCTTGGACCAACTAGTGATTCGTTAAGGCATTCGTAATCAGTGCCTTCAACCGCACGTCTAGCTAGGGTGTTACGAACAACTTTCATCCATACACCAGCTTCACGAGCTTCTTTACGAAGAGCAGTGATTGCACCTACTGTTACACCACGAGAATCAGCAACAACTGCTGAAAGAGCACCTTTGGCAGCTTCGTTGACTTCAGCAACAATTGCTTTTTTGTCTTGAAGATTTAAAGCCATGGGTGTTACTCCTGGTTTATAGAAAAACAAACATGTTTTTCAGTTCTACTCTACCCTGCTAAAAACTTTAGCAGAGATGCTTTTTACGGCGAGAGCCAGAAGATTAGGAAAATCTAGCTGGGATTCACACCGTCTACGTAGGACGATTAAGGCCGAAGCCACCTACGGTCTTGGACGGAAGCGCAATTTATCGATTCATTGTAGACCATGATGGAAACAATTTTCGAAATTATGCGCTTCAACCCGAATTCTTTACTTTGCAAAGAAGCACACTTCTCTACAAAATGGCGCAAAATTATAGTCTAATTTTTACGCCATGTAAACGCTAAACTCTAAATTATACTACTTGAGTATTTAGAGTAGCTTGGTCTAAAGCAACACCAGCACCCATCGTAGTAGAGATGCTTACTTTCTTCACGAAAGTACCTTTTGCAGTAGAAGGCTTAGCCTTCTTAAGCGCGATGATTAGCGCTTCAAGGTTTTCTTGAAGTTGGTTAGCGTCAAAGTCTACTTTACCGATAGTAGTGTGGATGATACCGTTCTTATCGTTACGGTAACGAACCTGACCAGCTTTAGCGTTCTTAACAGCTTCTGCAACGTTAGGTGTTACAGTACCTGTCTTAGGGTTAGGCATAAGACCACGTGGACCTAGGATTTGACCTAGTTGACCAACAACGCGCATTGCATCTGGAGAAGCAACAACAACGTCAAAGTTCATTTCGCCTTTCTTAACTTGCTCTGCAAGGTCTTCCATACCTACTAAATCAGCACCAGCTTCTTTAGCAGCTTCAGCATTTGCACCTTGAGTGAATACCGCTACGCGCACATCACGACCAGTACCGTGAGGTAGTACAGTTGCACCACGTACGTTTTGATCAGATTTACGAGCATCGATACCTAGGTTTACAGCAACGTCAACACTTTCAACGAACTTAGCAGTAGCAAGTTCTTTTAGAAGAGCAACAGCTTCGTTGATTTCGTACTCTTTAGTCGCATCCACTTTCTCGCGGATAGTACGCATACGCTTAGTTAATTTAGCCATTCTCAATTACTCCTCTACGTTCAAGCCCATTGCACGTGCAGAACCTGCAATCGTGCGTACAGCTGCGTCCATATCAGCAGCAGTAAGATCTGGACGTTTCGTCTCAACGATCTCTTCAAGTTGAGCACGAGTAACTGTACCAACTTTTTCAGTGTTAGGACGACCAGAACCAGACTTGATACCAGCAGCCTTCTTAAGAAGGTATGCCGCAGGTGGAGTCTTCATTTCAAAAGTGAAAGAACGGTCACTGTAAACAGAAATAACAACAGGAACAGGTGCGCCTTTTTCGATAGACTCTGTACGTGCGTTGAACGCTTTACAGAATTCCATGATGTTTACACCGTGTTGACCTAGTGCAGGACCTACTGGAGGACTAGGGTTAGCCATACCAGCAGCAACTTGTAGCTTGATTAGAGCTTCAACTTTCTTAGCCATGATAATACCTCAATTGTGGGTCTTTGCCTCGTGCGCGCGAGGACGCGTACTCAAACGGCTTCCCAGTTAAAAAATTCAGTCTTTTTGCCGCATATTTTTGCTTACAACAAAAAGGCCGCTGATTATAGATTAATCAGCGGCCTTTGACAACTTTTTCAAGTTAGAATTTATTTGTCTTTCTCAACCTGACCAAACTCTAGGTCTACAGGTGTTGAACGACCGAAAATAAGTACCGAAACTTTCAGACGACTCTTTTCGTAATCCACTTCTTCAACCACACCGTTGAAGTCAGCAAATGGACCATCTGTAACACGAACCACTTCACCCGGCTCAAATAAAGTAGCAGGTTTCGGTGCTTCAGCATTCTCTTGCAGACGGTTAAGAATACGATCCGCTTCTTTTTGACTGATTGGTGCAGGACGGTCTGACGTACCACCAACAAAGCCCATTACACGAGGTGTGCTATTTACCAAGTGCCAAGACGCATCGTCCATCACCATTTGAACTAATACATAGCCAGGGAAGAATTTACGCTCAGATTTACGTTTCTGACCTGCACGCATTTCAACCACTTCTTCAGTCGGCACAAGGATCTCACCGAATAGGTCTTCTAACCCTTCGATTTTAATATGCTCGATAATGGTTTGTGCTACGCGTTTTTCAAAACCTGAAAACGCTTGGATCACGTACCAACGTAATTTCTTTTCTTTGTTCTCATCCGACATGGGATCAGATCTCCAATCCAGTTAAAAAGCCTACTGCACGGAAAAGTATACCATCTAATCCCCATAGGATTAATGCCATAATCACCGTTGCAATGATCACGATGAAAGTAGTGTGAGTCGCTTCCTGACGCGTTGGCCAGATAACTTTACGTACTTCAATACGCGATTCTTTAGCAAAAGCGATAAAGGTACGGCCTTTTTCAGTCGTTACCAAAATGCCCAAAGCCGCAGCGATAGCTGCAACTACGCCAACAGCGCGTACTAAAACAGATAAATCGGCATATAGATAATTACCAACTACGGCACCAGTTAGAAGTGCAATAGCAGCTAGCCACTTTACCGTGTCCATCGAGCTTGACGAGTTTTCAACATTAGTGCTCATAATCAATTTTACCTTAAATACAGACACAACGACCCTGCATAGAACAGGGTAAATCCATTCAATCCAAATTTACAAATAAGCGACTTAAGTGGTTTTGGGTCACGTTATTTTAAATGTGGACTTGTTGCTGAATTGGCAGGGGCGGCAGGACTCGAACCCGCAACCATCGGTTTTGGAGACCGCTGTTCTACCAATTGGAACTACGCCCCTGCAAAGTGGATGCCCATTATACTGACGAAGCAAACGAAAACAAGTGTAAAAGATATGCAAAGTAACATTTTGTCTAAACTTGGTTTTGCGACGTCTTCAGAAAAGACGCAATAAATCTCCGTGATAAAAATCACAAAGCACCCAAACTTGCTCAAATGGGTGACAATCAGGGATCTCCCAAGTCGCTTTTAAGCGCTTAAAATCGTCAAGATGATAAATGGGGCTGGCATTTCGAATTAACAACCAAACACGTTGTGAATCATAGTGTTTTTTGGCTTTTTGATTGAGCAGCCGCTGCAAACCGATACTCAGTTGATCGGAGTCAGCGGCTTGACTCATTACTGCCAACTCTCTTTGCGTGGAGAGAGACAGCGGACGCCCAAGCACAGCCATGGCTTCTTTCTCACTGGCATAAAAATGGGCTATTTCTATATCCAGCTGTATTTCTCCCTGATAGCAACTGACGTCTGGTTTATTGGGCTCATTGTGCCAAATATGGCGCATATGCACTGCAAACTGCTTTTCATAACTACGTAAAAACAGTTTAGCCGCGTCATGCTCAAGTTTTATTTTTTCTGCTTCACTCGCTCTGTCCATTCACAACCACTGCTACATCACTCAATAGGCTTGAAGCACCGAATCTAAAGTTCTTGGCATTGAGCCATTCAGCCCCCATAATTTCTTCAGCCAATCGTAAATATCGCTGCGCTTCAACTACTGACTTTACTCCACCGGCCGCTTTAAATCCAACCGATTTACCGCTGCTTTTGATTGTCTTAAGGATAACTTCTGCAGCTTCTGGTGTAGCATTGACAGCAACCTTTCCTGTGCTTGTTTTAACAAAGTCCGCGCCCGCCATAATGGCAAGCTGCGCGGCTTCCGCAATGAGCTTTGGCTTGGCCAATACACCACTTTCGATGATGACCTTGAGTCTTGCTTTACCTTGACAAGCAAGCTTACTCGAATGCACATATTGCCAAGGCGTATCTGGGTCACCCGCCATCAGCTGCTGATAAGGAAGCACAAGATCAATTTCGTCGGCACCATCCGCGATTGCTGAATGAGTTTGTGTTAGGACTTGCTGGAGCTTTTGCTCTCCAGATGGGAAGTTGGTCACCGTGGCTACTTTTATCTGCGACCACTCACGCTTTTCCAACTCTTCTTTTACTAACGTCACAAATTGCGGATACACACAAATAGCCGCTGGTAGTCCGATATCAGGGTTAATGCTATTCAATAACGCGAGAATACTTGCCGGCGTATCGTCCTCTTTCAAAGAGGTCAAATCCATTAAACTCAGCGACAACCGAGCATCAGATTGTAAAGTCATTACCGTGTTCCTTTTCACTCTATGTAATAAGCCTAGTTAAATGCATACAGCAGGACCAACAATAGGACAAATGTCCGCATACAATTACCTGTCGGATACGGTTTTTACTATTGTTCATTAAATGAATATCTCATAACCAAACACTATAATCGTCAAATCACAGCAAAAACTTAAGTTAACCCCATGAAATAAAAAGAAACTGATATTTACCCGCCTTCTTTATAACTTTTGGTTATATGGGGGCGGTTTAAATTATTTTTTCCCACATTTGCAACTCTATATGCTGCGCTCTATTACTGATATCAATCAATATTGATATCAATCAATATTGATATCAACCGTCGTGATGTTTAGCAGAGGTTATCGTGCAATACTTGCCAATTTTTACCAAACTAGAAAATAAACCTGTATTGATTGTAGGTGGTGGTGAGGTTGCGCTGAGAAAGTGCCGCGCCTTTTTAAAAGCCAATGCAGCAGTCACTTTGGTTTCACCTGAGTTTTGCGCTGAGCTTTTATCACTAGCAGCAGATTCAAGCGTTGCACTTCGACATAAGCCATTTGACGTATCAGACCTATACAATGCCATGTTAGTCGTTGCGGCAACGGATATTGAAGCAGTAAATGCAGAGGTGGCAGAGCTTGCTGAAGCGCGTAACCTTTTCGTTAACGTAGTCGACGACCAACCAAAGTGTAATTTTATTTTTCCTTCAATCGTGGATAGAAACCCTATAACGATTGCCATATCTAGTGCTGGAACTGCGCCCGTCCTTGCAAGACGATTACGAGAGAAGTTAGAAACCCTTATTCCACAGCATATTGGTCCGCTGGCAACGCTTGTTGGTCAATTCAGACATAAAGTGAAAGCACGTTTTAAACACTTTGCTGACCGCCGTCAGTTTTGGGAATCCGTCTTTGATTCAAATGTGGTAAGTGAAGTACAAGCTGGTAACAATGAAAATGCACAAATTCAACTTGAAGCCATGCTAGAAAGCACTCCTTCACCTGAAGGCGAGGTTTATGTAGTCGGTGCAGGTCCAGGCGACCCTGAGCTACTGACGCTTAAGGCATTACAACTAATGCAACAAGCCGATGTGGTAGTGTATGATTATCTGGTATCTGACGAAATCATGGATCTTGTACGTCGTGACGCTGATTTAATCTGCGTGGGCAAAAAAGCCGGTAATCATAGTGTTAAACAAGAACACACCAATGAGATTTTGGTTGATTTAGCCAAACAAGGTAAAAAGGTTTGTAGGATAAAAGGCGGCGACCCATTTATTTACGGTCGCGGTGGCGAAGAAGTACAAGTATTGGCCGAAAATAACGTGAAATATCAAATTGTTCCTGGCATTACTGCAGCAGCAGGATGCAGCGCATACGCTGGTATTCCATTAACTCATAGAGATCATGCTCAAGCTATTCAATTCGTTACTGGGCATTGCAAGCCAGATGGACAAGAACTCGACTGGGAAGGCTTAGCTAAGGCGAATCAAACGCTTGCTGTATACATGGGAGTGATTAAATCGCCGCATATTCAGGCGCAATTACTCACTCATGGGCGCTCGCCGAATACACCTGTAGCAATTGTTGAGAATGGCACGCGCAAATCTCAGCGTGTCGTAAGAACACAATTAGATCAACTTGCACAGACTATTACTGCGCATGATATTCAGTCGCCAGCACTATTGATTATTGGTGAAGTGGCAGCATTACATGAGCAATTAGCTTGGTTTAATAAGAATAATCAAATCAGTAGCTTCGCTCAACCTATTACGCAAGTCGCGTAATTAAAGTACAAGATAGTTAAATTTATAAGTAGGACATTAATCATGGCTTTAACCCATCTCCAGCAACTCGAAGCTGAGAGCATAAAGATCATCCGAGAGGTTGCCGCAGAGTTTGAAAACCCGGTAATGCTGTACTCGATTGGTAAAGACTCGTCGGTACTGCTTCACCTTGCTCGTAAGGCTTTCTACCCTGCGAAGATCCCGTTTCCTCTACTCCACGTTGATACCAATTGGAAATTTAGAGAAATGATCGAGTTTCGCGATAGATTAGCAAAAGAGTATGGATTTGAACTGCTTGTGCACAAAAATCCAGAAGGACTAGAGATGAACATAAGTCCATTTGTTCATGGTTCATCTAAGCATACCGATATCATGAAAACACAAGGCCTTAAGCAAGCGTTAGATCAATATGGCTTTGATGCGGCCTTTGGTGGTGCGCGCCGTGATGAAGAAAAATCTCGCGCGAAAGAACGGGTTTATTCATTTAGAGATAAGCACCATCGCTGGGATCCTAAAAACCAACGTCCGGAGTTATGGAATACGTATAACGGCCAAGTGAACCCTGGCGAAAGCATTCGAGTTTTCCCGTTATCAAACTGGACAGAGCTCGATATTTGGCAATATATCTACCAAGAAGGTATTGAGATAGTGCCGCTCTACCTCTCGAAGCCAAGACCGGTTGTCGAGCGTAACGGAACGTTAATTATGGTCGATGATGACCGTATGCCACTTGCTGAAGGTGAAGTGCCTGAAATGAAATCTGTACGCTTCAGAACGCTTGGCTGTTACCCACTAACGGGTGCAGTTGAATCAGAAGCCGATACGCTCACTGGAATTATCGAAGAAATGTTGTTATCTACGTCGTCAGAACGTGAAGGACGAGTGATTGATCATGATTCATCAGGATCAATGGAGAAGAAAAAGCGCGAGGGGTATTTCTAATGTCAACAGCAAATGAAGTGAAAGAATTAGGCATAGAAACCTACTTAGCGCGTCAGCAAGACAAGAGCTTGTTGCGTATGATGACCTGCGGCAGCGTAGATGATGGTAAATCAACGCTGATCGGCCGTTTGCTACACGATAGTCATCAAATCTATGAAGACCAATTAGCTGCGCTACACAAAGACAATGAAAAAGTCGGCAATGCGGGTGAAGATCTTGATTTAGCGTTACTTGTTGATGGCTTACAAGCGGAGCGTGAGCAAGGTATTACCATTGATGTGGCTTACCGCTATTTCTCGACAGCGAAGCGTAAATTTATTATTGCCGATACGCCGGGACACGAGCAATACACACGAAATATGGTTACGGGAGCTTCGACCAGTGATTTGGCTATTATCCTTGTCGATGCCCGTTATGGTGTTCAAGTTCAGACTAAACGCCATAGCTTTATCTGTGATTCACTGGGTATCAAACAGTTCGTTGTCGCGATAAACAAGATGGATATTGTCGACTTTGATGAGGCCGTATTTGAGCGCATAAAGGCCGACTACTTGAAGTTTGCTGAGCAACTGAATGTACAAGATATTCGCTTTGTGCCAATGTCAGCACTTAAAGGTGACAATGTTGTAAACCGCTCAGAAAAAACACCTTATTATCAAGACAAACCATTGCTGGAACTGCTGGAGGATTCTCCTGCAGCAGAGCCTAACCATGGTTTTGAAGCGCGTTTCCCGGTGCAATATGTGGTGCGTCCTAACCTAGACTTTCGCGGTTTCCAAGGCACATTAACCTCTGGTAGTTTAAGCGTTGGCCAAGCGGTTAAAGTATTGCCATCAGGTAAGACTTCAACCATTAAAGAACTCGTGACTTTTGATGGCAATCTAACCCAAGTGGAAACCGGACAAGCATTCACTATCACCCTAGCAGATGAAGTCGATGTGAGTCGTGGCGATGTGATTGTGCCTGCAGAGTCTACTGCTCAGGTGACGAATCAGATCACTGCTAAGCTGGTATGGATGCACGAAACACCACTCCAGCTGGGTAAAAGTTATAACCTTAAATTGGGTAGCAAGAAAACTGCGGCAATCGTGAAAAATATCGAGCACACAATCGATGTAAATACACTTGAGCACGGCCAAGCCGATTCATTGTCACTAAATGAAATTGCTATCGTGACCATCGAGCTTACGGAAAATGTCGTTGCGGATGAGTATTTAAATAATCGTGAAACTGGCTCATTTATCTTAATTGATCGCCTATCTAACCTAACCATAGGTGCGGGTATGGTGGAAACGGTTCAAGCAGCAACAGCAACGTCCTCAAGTCAGTTTAGTGAATTTGAGATTGAGTTTAATGCATTAGTTCGCAAGCACTTCCCTCATTGGCAAGCGCTTGATATTTCGAAGTTAAAATAATGCAATTTAGCCTGTTAGTCGAGGTATGACGTCATTATGGAACAAGTCATTTTAACAGGCATTATGCTAGCGTTAGTCGTGTGTCTTTTTGCCACACGCATTAACGCTGCATGGCTATTCACAGGCGCAATCGCCACCAGTTATTTGACTGGCCTCATCGATCTTGAATCGATGTTGGTGAATTATGCGAACCCGTCTTTAATCACGCTGGTGCTACTTATCCTAGTTTCCATTGCGATTGAAAAAACAACCTTAGTCAAAAAACTCGCCCACTCAATGGCACAAGGTAGTCTCGCAAAAGCCGTAATTAAACTGGGCTTATCCACTGCCTTTTTGTCTTCTTTTACCAATAACACGGCGGTGGTTGCTTCGCTGATCACGACCGTTAAAGAGAGCAAAACACATGCGCCTTCTAAACTGCTATTACCGCTTTCTTATACCGCTATTTTAGGTGGTACGTTAACGTTGATAGGTACTTCTACCAATCTTATTGTTAATGGCTTTGCCGTAGAAGCAGGGATGGCGCCGCTGGGCTTTTTTGACTTTACCTTAGTTGGTCTCGCCGTCCTGAGTGTTGGTTTATTGACCATCACGATTATGCTCAAATATTTGCCCGACAACGGCAAAAATAATGATGAGGTCGTGCCGTTCTATTTAGAAGGAAAAGTTGAGCCAAGCTCCAAGCTAGTTGGTCGCACGGTTGAAGAAAACGGCCTACGCGACCTCAAAGACTTATTTCTTGCTGAAATCATTCGCGGTGAACGACGGATCTGCGCCGTAACGCCACAACAAGAAATTCTTGCTGGTGATGTTCTGCTATTTGTGGGCGACATCAACTCAGTGCCACTGTTACAGCGTTTCGATGGATTAAAGATAGTCCATGATAAACACGAGAAAGACGTTGAGCACTTGGTGGAAGTGGTCGTCAGTCAGTCTTCGCGCTTTCTTGGAAAAACCATTAAAGAGATCCGCTTTAGAGAGCAGTTTCATGCCGCTATTATTGCGATACGTCGTGGTCATGATCGCCTGCAAGGTGGGATAGGTCAGGTCGAATTACAAGCGGGCGACTCTTTAATACTAGCCCCAAGCAGCGATTTTTATGCACTCCCCAATCTCAAACGCGAATTTGTGTATATCTCGGGCCTAGATTTACAAACACATCTATCTCGCAATAAGTCCAACACGGTACTTGCGAGTTTTGCGACAGTAGTTGGCCTTAGCATCTTTGGGGTTGTGCCGCTGGTAAAAGGGTTAATTGTGTTACTCGCCGCACTTGTAGTGCTTGGTACAATCAAAGTCCCTGAGATGAAACGTCGCTTTCCTATTGAGCTTGTCGCTATTGTTGGCAGTGCGATAGGACTGGCTAAGTTAATGATTGAAACCGGACTGGCAGCAGAGATTTCCTCGAGCTTATTGTGGTTGTTAGGGGATTTTGGTCCTTACGGCGCATTTATCGCCATTTTTGTGATGACTGTGATATTTACCGAGCTCATCACTAACAATGCCGCGGCAGCACTTTCATTCCCAGTGGCTTATGCGCTGGCAAGTGGTTTTGATGTAAATCCACTGCCATTTGTAATGGCGGTAGCCTTTGGCGCATCCGCGAGCTTTATCTCACCTTTTGGCTATCAAACTAACCTCATGGTGTATAGCGCAGGCAACTATCGAATTCGTGATTACGTCACCATGGGACTGCCCTTGTCGTTGATTTATTCAGCGACGGTACTGACTGTTATTCCATTTGTCTTTCCATTTTAATAGAGCAAAGTATGGACGAAAATATTGTTTGGCATAACTATGCCGTAGATAAAACAAAACGTAGCGAATTAAAAGGTCATAAGCCTTGCGTGCTTTGGTTTACAGGCTTTTCAGGCTCAGGTAAAAGCACCGTGGCCAATGCACTTGAGCATGCACTGCAAGCAAAAGGCATACATACCTACCTCCTTGATGGGGATAATGTCAGGCATGGACTGTGTAAAGACTTAGGGTTCAGCGATGAAGACCGCGTCGAAAACATTCGTCGAGTGGGTGAACTCAGCAAACTCATGGTCGATGCGGGGCTAATGGTACTCACTGCTTTTATCTCTCCTTTTCAAGCAGAACGAGACATGGTGCGTAATTTAGTCGCAAGCGGCGAGTTTATTGAAGTATATCTAGATACGCCGCTTGCAGTTTGCGAGCAACGAGACCCTAAAGGTTTGTATAAAAAAGCGCGTGCTGGAGAAATAAAACATTTTACTGGTATTGATTCGGCGTATGAGCCCCCAATTAGCCCAGAAATATGTTTAAATACTTCCGAGCAGTCGCTGGAAGAATCTGTCCAGCAGCTAATACACTATCTACTGTCAAAGAATTTAATAGGGTAAGTCATGAATCATACGGATCTGCTGGAAGAAGTATTAAATCTGAGTATTCGCGCTGGTGAAGCGATTATGGAGATTTATGCCAAGGACTTTAATGTTGAATATAAAGAAGATGAAAGTCCCGTCACTGAGGCAGATCTCGCTGCACATAAAATTATTGTTGCAGGCCTTAAAACCCTCACTCCCGAAATGCCGATATTAAGCGAGGAAAGCGCGGGAATAGATTGGCAAGAGCGCCAACAATGGCAAGAATATTGGCTGGTTGACCCCATTGATGGCACCAAGGAATTCATCAAGAAAAATGGCGAATTTACGGTAAATATTGCACTTATCAATAACGGTGAACCCATTCTTGGTGTTGTTCATGCTCCAGCACTTAATGAAAGCTACCTTGCAGAAAAAAGTATTGGCGCGTTCAAGCAAACGGGTGAAGCTCGCATAGAACTAAAAGTCACCACCAAGCCCAATCAAGGTTTAATCAAAGTAGTTGGCTCGCGCTCACACCCTTCACCAGATTTAGCGGAGTACCTTACCCGCTTCGAGCAAGTCGACATGGTACCTAAAGGCAGTTCACTTAAGTTATGCTTAGTGGCAGAAAGTAAAGCCGATGTTTACCCTCGCCTTGGCCCAACTTCAGAGTGGGATACCGGAGCCGGACACGCAGTGGCGAGTATCGCTGGGGCAAAGGTCAGCCAAGTGAATGGCGAGCCTCTGCGCTACAATCAAAAAGCCGAGTATCTTAACCCCTATTTTGTGGTTTCTAGGTTGGAAGATTAAGCTAGAAGGTGGTAATACCGTAAACTAATTCACATAAAACCAGTCGAATTAACGTTCGACTGGTTTATTTGCGGCACGAGTTAGGACTTTATCGTGTACGCTTTTTAAAACCGCTCTTGGCGTTTCAAGCAAAAATGTCTCTTTTACTAACTGCTCCAGCTGAGCAAAGCTCTCCACTTTAGTTTCAGTAACACTGCCATCGCATTCGTGCCATTCGAAATAACTCTGATTACGCAGTAAATAACGGTGGCAATCTGTAATGCGAGAGACCACTAAGTTATTCACAAACGCCGCATCAGGATGTTGGTGAGAATAAAAGTGTGCCACTTCACAATCGGATTCGAACACTTCAGCAAGGTCGACATGATATAAAGTGAGCGGTGCTTCTCCCTCCTCTAACAAAGTCACTTTGACTGTGTCTGCTGTTTTTTGTACCTGATAAGTCTGCCGGCCTTGGATAGTTAAGGCCTGATTGATGTTAATCGGTACACGAGGAGACTTCACTCCAAACCCCACATCAACCAAATACTGCTCGCCGTCCAAGTTAAGCAATGTCATCCGATGAGAACGAGGATTGGAGAGGCTACCATTTAGCATTACTCTCGCAAGAACCGGCCTTACTGTAAACCCAAGCTGTTGCAGTGCTATAAATGCCACCTTGTTATGCTCAAAGCAGTAGCCTCCTTGTTTGTTGGTCACTAAACGGCTAAATAGTGGTAACGGGTCAAGCAACAGACGCTCACCATACATGGCATTAATACTTGAGAAGGCGTAGCGAGAGAGGTGTTTTTGTTGTAACTCGGTGATCAGCTCAACCCCAGCAAAGTGCTGTAACGATAAGCTGCTAAGATATTGATTAATATTCGCTTCTAATTCCATGACTGACTCCTAAAGTTGATGGAGGCAGGTTAAAACCTCAACCCATGTTAAGGTCAATAGGTATTTTTACTTTTTCAGCCATTATTTCTATCACCTAATAAGATGTCACTTTGTTATCCAAACCTCTGGTTATTTTTTTAACTAGGCAAATAACTGATGTACTTTTTTGTGCGGCAAAACGAGGCGTTTGGCTTCAGCCACAACAAGTGGCTTCGACATAAAATAGCCTTGCGTTTGATGACAATAAAGCCTTGATAACGTATCCAGCTGCGCTGCCGTTTCAATGCCCTCGGCTGTCACTACAAGGTTAAAGCTGTGCGCAATCGCGCAAATCGCTTCAATGAGTTGCGTTGCCTTACCGCCCTGTTCAATGCCGGACATAAAAGCTCTATCAATTTTAATGCCATCCACAGGAAGATGATTGAGCCGAGCAAGGCTGCTATAACCTGTGCCGAAGTCATCAATATAGATGCCAAATCCCGCTTGATGAAGTTGCTCAAGCGGCCCAATAAGCATGTTTTCCTCTGCCATCATTGCAGACTCCGTCAACTCAAGCTTAATTTGTTTCATCGCAACATTTTCATCCTCACAACGAGACACTAGCCAATCGATAAATTCCTGCGACTGGAGTTGCAACGGAGAAACATTAACCGCGACAAAGAGGGTGCTGTCTCCTACGGCATTGATAAAATTGAGCGCCTGATCAAATACCCAGCGACCAAGCTCTGAAATCTTCGCGCATTGTTCTGCTATGGGAATAAATTCCGCGGGACTTACTTCTCCGAGCGTTGGACTATTCCAGCGTAGTAGTGCTTCGAACCCTTTTAGGTTCTGCCCTTTTTGACAATAAACGGGTTGCAAATTCAAGCTTAGTTCGCGAGACATGACTATTGCCTGTAGCGCTTGCTCAATCTGGATCTTTCGACCTGCTTCGCAAGCGATTGCATTAGTGAATATATGATAAGTGTTCTTGCCTCGCTTCTTTGCCTCATACATTGCAATATCGGCATCATGCAGTAGTTTCTCAGCATCGCAATGTAAACACGGAACGGTAAAGTGACGTACACCAACGCTACCACTTACACAATGACTGTTACCCTGGTACAGAAATGGCGCTCGGATCCGCGCAAGAATATCTTCAAGCACACCCTCGATTGGTTCATGTAGATGCTCGTCGTAAATAAGGACGGCGAATTCATCACCGCCAAGCCGGGCAACATCGGCATAGCTACTAAGCAGCATACGCATTCTTGTTGCAAATTCGATAAGCAGCTTATCGCCGGCTTGATGGCCTAAGGTATCGTTTATTAGCTTAAAGCGGTCTAAGTCAATATATAGCAAAGTAAACTTGGCGCGTTTACGCTCACGGAGCTTATCAACCAAAGACACAAAGCTCTGACGGTTTAGCAGATCGGTCAAGCTGTCATGTTGCGCTTTATATCGCAATTGTTCTTGGAACAGTTTAGCCTGAGTAATGTCCGTCACTCTCCCCTCATACAGGCAACTATCCGGTTGATGCAACCAATGCCCAGAATGTCTAAGCCAGATATGCTCTCCCGATTCTGCTTTTGCTAACCACTCCATTTCTTGGTGAGCTTGCTTAGTGGCAACAATCTGGTTCCACTGCTCATGACACTCAGAGTCTTGCATAAGTGCACTAAAGTCTGTATTTGGCGAAGGAATACGCCCACCAAAAAGTAACGCATTGAAAGCGGGGTTGGAGTCAATGATGTAGCCCCGGCGATTTAGTACAAATAAACCTTCATGACTATTAACGAATAAACTTTTATACTTACGCTCTGCAGCAACCTGTTGCTGCAAAGCCCCTAACCGCTTATTAGATTCGACTTGTAACCTGTGATTAGACACCTCTAAGCTTTTAGTTCTTTCAACAACTAAATTATTGACGGTGTCATTGCGGTTTTTCAGTTGCCTTAGCTGGAGCCACACCAATAAAATACAGGCGGCCAAAATACTTAAAAAGAGTACAATAAGCACGCTATGGTTATTTAACCAACTTGGATGTAAACACGCCTCATCATACAACTGCATAGTAATGGGCAAACCATAAAAATTAATGGTGTGTACCGCACTTGGCGTTAAACTCTGAAGGTCGAAGCGCTTCTGCCAATCGGAGCTATAAATAATTTCTTTTTTTGAAGAGACCAATAAGTGTTGCTTGCGCTGCTGATATAGTTGGCCAAATAGTGAATCCAATAAAAAAGGTAACTCAAAACTTAATCCCAGTAGCGTTTTAAACTCTCCAAAACCCGGTTGCTCAATCAATACACTGAGTTTTTGCCTATTTGGCCAGACATAGGTCGTTAAGTCATTCTCATCCCGCTCTGCAAAAATATCTCTCTCAAGTACCTCCGCCTGCCCGACGGTCTGACCAACTTCAGACACAGGTGCGGCACGGGTAACCACCAGCCATTGGTTAGCCTGTTTATCTAGATTGCCTCTAACTTTAAAGTCAAAATACCCTCTTTCACGCTGCACTTTCTCTAATATGGAGAATTGTTCAGGTGAAACCACTGCGTATGTTTCCATACTCAACCCTAAATTCGCCGTGGTAAGCTGTGATTGCGCTATCTTATAAAAGTCTGCATCTTGATGAGTGTTGAGGTAGGCGTCTATCGAATACAGTAGGTGGGCAACGTGTTGCAACTTACTATCCAGTAAGTACTCTAACCGCGTCAACTCCTGGGCGCTTTTGCTTTCTGATTGGTTTTGGTAGTAAACATTCGCTATCAAACCAACATATATCAAACAGGCGAACAACAAGATGAACCCCAACACAGGAAGCCTTCGCTTAAAAACCTGTTGAGTACTCTGGAGAATGGCATTTGTAAAAACGCGTCGTTTAATTCTGGACATCTTCATCGAACATTGTATGCTACACCCATTCGATAATAATTCTTATTTGCAATGAATAAAAGTAAACTTTTCCTTTTTTTGCTCTTTTGGGTACATTTTGGTCAAGCGGTTGCGAAGCAGCCCCACACCTCGCAAGTAAACGTCTATTCATTTAGAAAATATGAATTAATTCAACCTGTCCTCCAGGCATTTGAAAAAGAGACTGGGATCACCGTAAACCTAGTAAATGGTAAATCAGCACAACTGCTTGAGCGTCTCAAAAGCGATGGCGCCGACTCAAAGGCCGATGTGTTGCTCACCTCCGATCTAATTCAGTTGCATGATTACAAAACACTACTGCGCCCTATCGACAAGATCACAAATTGGCAAGCAGTAAATCATGAACTCAAGGATGATGATAAGCGGTGGATCAGTGTTTCGATAAGAACACGCGCATTATTCCGTAAAAAAGGCGTTTCTACACCCTTGCCCGAGCACTTTTCGGATTTAGATAAAACGCTTTACCAGGGTAAGTTTTGCATTCGCCAGTGGTCTCATAGTTATAACTTGACGTTAGCATCGAGCCTCTATGCTTCTTCAAATAACAATGACTCCTCGTGGCTCAACCAAGCTAATACGCTATTAGCAAAACGCCCTGTGGGAGGAGATAGAGATCAACTGCGAGCGCTTGCACAAGGTCAATGTGAATTTGCGCTGGCGAATCACTATTATTGGAGCATGATGCAGCACTCCGAAAATAAGCGCGATAAGGCACTTGCCGAACAGCTAGAGATCCACTTTCTGAAAATGCACTCGGGAAAAACACCTATTTCTACCACCACGGTTGCGATAGCAAGGCACTCACCCAATGCACACAATGCCGAGTTATTTATTGATTTCTTGCTGAAACCGAGTACTCAGTCCATGTATGCTAATTTGCTTCATGAATATCCTGTGATTCAGAGCTCGAAAACGGCTCCTACTCCGTTTGTCCCCGCCACGAAACAGGTGAAGCTCGGCCTGCAACAAGTGTCACGAGCCCAGCAAGTTATTAACTCACTCAGCAAAGATCACTTGTAAGTCACAGTTAAATACTGGCACTGGTCCATCAAAAAGCTGCTGGCGGGAAACCATTTTGGTACTCTGCGATTGTGGCCAGATCATGCCTCAGCTAACAAGTTTCTGCCCCTTTTCGATTTATGACTGAGAGGCCTCTGTGTATCGATAGCCAAACAGCATCAATATTCTAGTCTGACTTTATCTGCAAAGATTAAGCCTTATCTTATTATGAAGCGTGTACCTCGGAACGTTGGTCGCGAGTGAACATGGCCAGTTGGCGCTCCTCTTATGTTACTATATTTTGTTATATGAAGTTCAGCATTTATTGGGGAACACCTTCGCCACCTAGTGATTTGAACGATATTACGTGCCAAAGCCTGGATGAATGAGTACCTCTGACTTTACTCCCCTTGCACTTATGACCATCTGTATAGGTTGAACGGTCATGTAACCCCCAGGCTCAAGCCTATGATTTTTTCGGGTATACAAGTCCATTACAATCGCGAAATATAGCCACTACTTTTGAACACGGACACAGGTAATGCCCATTACCCATTTGTGATTCAGTCCTTTCGCCGAGAGGCTCCTGCAAAGCAAGACGTCCGAGACATTGTATATCATCGATGCATGGCACTCCGTAATTGAAGACCTTGCCGTTACATGAAACAACTCACCGCTTTCATGATGTTAGCAATGTATTTGACCGAATATCTGTTATCAAGCGCGTGAGTTCCTGAGTGCTCCTCGGCGCAGCATACGCGGCCTCGAATTCCTCAATTTCAAAAAGTCGTGATTCTATCCATTTCGGAGAGGTTATAGGATGTGAACTAAAAAGCACTATAAGTTCTAGGCTATTTCGTTTGCTCGAAAGTGATTTATTAGATTACCCAAGAATAAGGTTCTGTGGTGAAGGAGTACCCTTATCAAAAGGGTTCAAAGGCTTCGTAGATTACAAAATTCAGGGTCATAATGGCGTCGTTCCACAACTAAATATACGTATGATTAATAGATTATTGGACGACGGGAATACGATGATAATAGATCGATGTCAACATTTTTTCCCGGAAATCTTTGACTTGTGTAAGAAAATAGAGAGTGTTTTTTTTGAAAAAGTCAATGCCAACCTCTATTATTCTACTGACAAAAACCCAAGCTTTGGCCTTCACTTCGACAGTATAGACGGTATTGCTTATCAGGTATTGGGTGAAAAAACTGGGTCGTATACGAACCAGGGTGAGAGCATACTTCGTTAACGACCATTAACCGAAGATAAGCTCTGCCCTGAATTCATCGTCAAAACTGGCCCGAACGCACTTACCACGTATCGAATCTTTACGACCTGTGTGCTGTTTTACCAAGTTGCGAACGACCCGTCTGAACAGCGCCATGTTTTCCGCCGAAATCGGCTCACTGATCTGGCAAGCATCTTCCTTAAACACCACATCCAGTACCCAATGCTGCTGGTTCTCGATGTGCCAATGGTGGCGGATAGCTTTTTGTAACATCTGTGCATCAGGCTCAACTGAAGTGACATAAAAGTGCGTGTCTATTTTTGTTATCGACTCGGATTTTTTGTGTCTTTCAACCGCGATCAGCGAAGTAAGCCCAGGCCATTTTTCTCTTATCTCTTCAGGCAGATTGTCGGCCTTCAGAACATAAGTGATGCGTGTTTCCTGACGTCCATGACCATTGCTGACTTGTACATCTTCAGGCAAATTCTTTTCTTCTTCAAAGGCTGTTTCAAAACATGAAGTGACTGCTTTATAGAGTGTTTTCTGATTTGCTTTGACCTGAACCAGATAGTCAGCCCCTCTTGAAATCAATGCTGAAAGTGTCGCTTTCTGACAATGTAGTGCGTCTAGTGTGACGATAGAATCTGAAATATCGAGCACATCTAATAAGGCCCTAACTGCCGGTATCTCATTGGACTTATTTTCTACCGTTCGCTGATACAAAGTTAAACCAGACTCGCAATCAAAAGCAGACACCAAATGTAAGTTATCCTCACGCTTTTTACTGGCACCGCGCAGAGTTTTACCATCAAACGCAATGATTGGCTTACCAGACTGAGAGCGCTGTTCGTTGACCCAACTGAACAAGGCCAAAACCAGAGAGTCAGTTTCTACTGTTTTAAGAATACGTGCAATGCTATGTCGCATTGGAATACCGTGCTTAAATGCTCTGAACTGCCTGAGCCAAGGCAGTTTACTGTGCCCGAACACCTCGATATCTTTCCAGCCTTCACAACCAGATAAAACCGCCGAGATGATAAGAAACAAAACATCAGTAAGATCATGATGTTGATTGATAGAAGAACGCTTATCTTCAACAAGTTCAAGGTGGCTAAATAACGACATAATTAACAAGTAGATAGTGATAATGTGGGCGTTATTAGATCAGAAAAAGACCGAGTGTTAAAGCCTTTTTACAAAGTGTGATCCCGCCGTGGTATACGAACCTACTGTGCAAAAACCAACAAAGCATCAGAAGAGTTTTCTTTTTAATAAACCATCGGGAAAACCATTATTGGAAAAAACCATCAGTGAGGGCGAGTTTATTTATATACCAAATTGATTCTGGCATAATGTAGAAACAGCCAAGTCACCTTCAATATTAATATCATTTTCTATAAACATTAAAAAGATCTACGAACTAATAAAAGAAATGAGTGATAACATGCATATGTATCCTGAATTAAGAGAGCCTATTACCAGTTTAAATAATGATTCGAATATTAAAAAAGTTCTCTCTATTTTAGCCGAAGCTCTATCAGCTTCACGAATTACAGAAGAGATATCAAAAAATAAATCTAAATTTGGACGAAACTATGAAACAACTAAGTGAAATTAGAAGTAATTGGCATAATTCCTTTCTTAGAGGAGATGTTGAAATATTAAAGGATATAGAAATGCCTTCATTTAAAGCTGTAAATGAATTAGGTATAGAATGTAGAGATGCCAGATACTCTACTATAAATAAAAGAGTTTCTGACGGTCGGTGGTTCAAAAGCAGTGTATATGCGTCAGATGTTAGCCTAGATATCCTAGAGTTAGGGGATACATGCATCATTACAGGGCTTGGAGAGATTAGATCAAAAGACTCTACAATACGTCGAATATTCTTTTCCGAAATTTGGATAAAGATTAATGAAGGATGGAAAATAAATCAGATACACACATCCAACGCTAACATATAATTACGATTCTGGTATTAAGTTATTCCCGAATTCAACTCTGAAGTGCGACACTCTTTCCAAAATTAAGCAGCCTGCGTCATTTCTTTGAATACCACAGCTGGCTGCTTAAAACTCAGTAAGCGTGCAGCGAACTACACCTAGAGGCTAACATGCCAGGGCAGTAAACTGTCGATATCGCACTGTAGCTGGGCTAATTTGTTTAAGCAATACATCACATAGTCGAATGGGGTGTGGCCGTTTGCTCTGGCTGTTTCGAGCTTCCTCTTCTACGCGATCCCATGAGTGTCGCACTTATTATCTGAAATAAGGTCTTAGCTAAGGCAACATCCCTACCTTATTTAGTCGCCCCTGAAACCAATTTAATTTATTGAATTACTTGAAGATCTAAACGATCTTACTACCCTCTAATTGCAGCTCTTTTGAATCACACAACCAAAACATTGCAATTTGAGTGTAAAAATGAAACCAAAACCAACCGCGCAAACACCACAAAAGCACCAGTTTCAAATCGAGCTTATTGATATTGTTTCACCCCGTCATGAGCTAGTGAAGCTAGCAAAACTCATTGATTGGCAGCGCCTAGAGGTTGAATTTAAACAGCATTATGGCGATAAAGGCGCTGGCGCCAAGCCTATCCGTTTACTTGCGGGCCTCGAATACCTGAAACAAATTCACAAATTGTCTGACGAAAATACGGTAGCCATGTGGTGCGAAAACCCGTATTGGCAATATTTTTGTGGCATGCAATTTTTTACGCATGAACCGCCTTGCTGCCCAAGTTCAATGACACGCTTTCGTAAGCGAATTGGCGAAGATGGGGTTGAGTTAATGCTGTCACTCACGGTAGATGCGGGCCTTAAAAGTAATACCATCAAGCTTGCGAGAAGTAGTCGTAGACAGCACCTGTCATGGAGAAAAATATCGCCCATCCAACAGACAGTAAACTACTAGAAAAATGCCGTGATAAACTGGTTGGTTTCGCTAAGCAAGCCGGTATTCGACTTAGACAAAGTTATGAACGAGTTGGCCCTAAGACCGCGCAAAAAGTAGCGCGCTATGCCCATGCCAAGCAATTTAAACGCATCAAGAAAACATTAAAAAAACAGAAAAACTATCTCAGACGGGTGATGAAAGACATCTTGAGAAAAATCACTGAGCAGCCAAGCCAGGCGTTTATCCATGCCCTAGAACAGGCCGAGCGGCTGTTAAAGCAAGAAAAAGCGAGTAAAAACAAACTCTATAGCCTACATGAACCCGATGTTGAATGTATCTCCAAGGGAAAAAGCGCGAACCCGTATGAGTTTGGTGTCAAAGTGAGTGTCGCGACAACATTGAAAGAGCAGTTTGTGGTCTGCGCTCATGCAATGCACGGTAACCCCTACGATGGTGACACGTTATGGGAAACGTTGAGAATAGTAGAAAACGTCACAGATAAAAGGCCATACAGCTGTTTTGTAGATAGAGGTTATCGCGGGCATTTTGCAGAACGTTATGATGTGTATATTGCAGGGCAAAAGCGCGGTGTGACACCGAGCATTAAAAAGAAGCTCAAGCGACGCAATGCCATAGAGCCAATCATCGGGCACATGAAACAAGACGGTCACTTAGGGCTTAACTGCTTAAAAGGAAAGCTCGGTGACAAACTGAATGCGGTGCTTGCGGGTGTAGGCCAAAACTGCCGTAAAGTTCTAGCCCAACTGCGGCTTTTTTATGCCTGGATTTTATATCAGCTATTAGCGGTAAAAAGCGCAGTGCAATAACAGAACTGTCGATAAAGAGAATACTCAGTCTGGACTGATTACTGATATGGTTCAGCCAGTCTGAGCATCAAAACGTCAATATTTAGGGCCGACTATTTATCATCCCAAAAAACTTAAATAAACTTTTTCCAATCTGATTTTAGAATTATCAAATCAGTTATCTTACGCAATATATCCTGCTCTTCTTTAGTGTAGCCACTGTTTTTCTTAGAAGCAATCAAAGCCAAGCCATAAGTTCCAAAATGATAGAATCCGTCATTAATAATGATTATAACTACACTTCAGAGCTTCCAAGTAGTTAGCCATTTTTACATTTACCCTTAACCTTTCACGTTCTCGCAAGGGGTCAGGGTGGGATTCCACTTTGCTTATAGATTAACCAAAGAGTAACTCCGTCCTAAAATCACCGTTCCAAGCTGCTCCTCTTCGTTTCGCTGCTAAACTGTCTTTCTTACCTTGATGTTGCCTGATTATGTTTAAGCATACCCTGTTGAACAAAGCGATGTGTGCCGCCCCGTCAGGGTCTGCTACCTTTAATTTATCTTCTTTGAAAACAACATCTAAGACCCAGTGAAGTCGATTCTCTATGTGCCAATGTTCGCGTATTACTTTTGCCACTAACTCTGGCTCTACCGCCAATGAACTGACATAGAAGTGGGAGGTATAACTGGTTTTGTCGCCTAATTTACGACCTCTTGCAACCTCAATCACCGTTTTGACATGAGGCCATTTCTCTTTGAGTTTCTGTGGTAATTTAATCGGTAGCTGCATAACTAGACGACTTTCACCTCGGCCATGAGCATTACCATTGCTTTGTGCTTCTTCGTGTGAGCCCATGCTGTCATAGTGAGTTTTAAAGTGCTCAGCGATAGCATTGTGTAAACTACGCTGATTGGCTTTGACTTGGATAATAAAGTCGCCCTTATTCTTTACAATCGTCTCCAACGTTTTCGTTTGGCAATGCAGAGCATCAAGCGTCACAATGCAACCTTTACACGCTAATATGTCAATGATATCACGGGTAATTTGACCTTCTTGGCCTTTATTTTTCGCAGCTTGTTGATACAAGGCTAGGCCATTATCAACATCAAATGCACTAACCACATTTAGCGCATTGTACACATTGTCTTTCCAACAACCTCGAAGCACTTTACCATCAATCGCAATGTGTGGCTTTTGAGCTTCTTCACGACGAGAATTAATCCAATCTAGCAGAGCCTTAAGCAAATCATCTGTATTTAAAGCTTTGATTATGTTCGCAATGCAGTGACGTTTGGGTATGCCATGTTCAAAAGGACGATGCTGTCTTAGCCAATCCAGTTGCAACTCACCGAACTCTTGAATTGACTTCCATCCGTCGGCGCCACTAAGCACGGCACTCAAAGTTAAAAACAAGACGTCGACAAGATTGTGTTTGATGTTGACATCAGTTCTAGGATCTTCAATCCACTCTAAATGTGTGATGATGCTCATTGTAACGACTTAAAAAATTGCGATGCGCAATCAGATCATAAAACACCAATATTCGTCAATTTAAAGTACGATCTCGTCCTGAATCGATACTGAGCAATAAGCGCACATATTCAAAGCGCTCAGAGAGCTACTTTACGCCTGCTAGTAGCATAAGTGTGAGCGCTCTGAAAGCATTAACCCCCCTGAATGTTTAGTTTCATTTTAACTCACGATACACCGTTGCCTGAGCACTTTTCGGATTTAGCAAAACGCCCTGTGGGAGGAGATAGAGATCAACTGCGAGCGCTTGCACAAGGTCAATGTGAATTTGCGCTGGCGAATCACTATTATTGGAGCATGATGCAGCACTCCGAAAATAAGCGCGATAAGGCACTTGCCGAACAGCTAGAGATCCACTTTCTGAAAATGCACTCGGGAAAAACACCTATTTCTACCACCACGGTTGCGATAGCAAGGCACTCACCCAATGCACACAATGCCGAGTTATTTATTGATTTCTTGCTGAAACCGAGTACTCAGTCCATGTATGCTAATTTGCTTCATGAATATCCTGTGATTCAGAGCTCGAAAACGGCTCCTACTCCATTTGTTCCCGCCACGAAACAGGTGAAACTCGGCCTGCAGCAAGTGTCACGAGCCCAGCGAGTTATCAACTCACTCAGCAAAGATCACTTGTAAGTCACAGTTAAATACAGGCACTGGTCCATCGAAAAGCTGCTGGCGGGTAAATGTTTTTGCAGGCTTGGGCCCCTGTAATGTCTGCACTGTATGTTCGCGCTCGGCATACACTTGCTGGTAGGGGTGCTGCTCGGATTTCTCATGCCACGTGAGCGTAAGAGAATTACTTTTATAGATCCAACGCCCCCGATACTCAGTGCCAACCTGCTGCCAATGACCATTGGGTTTCAGCTGCAATTGGATAGAATCATCTTTACATTGGTGGGCAAACAATAGATCTGGCAATGCTTGAGCAGCTCTGTTTTGCACCAGATACAACCCCGCGTTATTCGGTGTATAACGGTGTCCTTCCATATTAAATTCTGAAATTGTCAGCGTATCAAAACCAATCTTTTTCACCACATATTCGATATCCCTAAGCCACTTGTCGCCTGAAGTCATCGGTGGAATATTTAATTGTGCGCTCTCATATTGTAGCGGTACGGGAAGCTCGGTAAAACGATAATGAATATCTCGCTTTTCTAACGCTTGAACTAAGTTAGCTCTAGTACCTTCATCGAGACCGGATTCAAAGATATGTAAAGTTTGGGTGCTACAGCCACTCAATAATAAAGTAGCAATTGCGAAAATACGTTGCATCGTCATCCTTGGTGTTACGCCTCGGTTTGAAATGCACCTAATCTGGGAAGTACACTTCGACCTCAGTCTTATTAATACTTCAAATTAACATCTAGACAACCAATTTTCAACAGAAGCTTTTGGGTAGAGAATATCTTTAAACAATCGATGCTGTTGATGACGTAGATGCTGCTCCTGACTTGGCAGCCCTGCTTGCACCTGACTATGATGCTCATTAAATCGAGAGATGACAGAAAGCTTATCCTTGGCTTGCGTGAGAGACTCATTGACATAGTGACGTACATCATCCGCGGTCATTAAATCAGTCTTATCTACGTTCATAAGCTCTTTTCTTAATGCTGTGCGAATACCCATCGTTGCCTCCATAAAATACTGATAAAAACAAATCGCGTGGTCGGCATGCAAGATACACACCAAATGCTTCAGTAATGTTAAAGACCCCGGATTTAACGAAAAAGTTTCGTCATTCACCGCAGTAATTTTATATACTGTCGTATAAGGCAATAAGACACTGGCTGTGTTAGGTAAATACGGCATGTTGAGGTTATTAAAATGCAAGATGGGTTTATTGAAATTGAGCTCGAAGAAGAGCCGATAGAATTGTGTAACCTTCTGAAAGTGCTGGACTTAGCAGAAACTGGCGGACATGCTAAGCTATTGATCACTGATGGTTATGTAGCAGTCAATGATGAAATATGTACGCAAAAACGTAAAAAGATTTATTCAGGCGATATTCTGCATTTTGATGGTGATGAATTTCATTTAACCTTAGCACCTGATGCAACGCCGCAACCGCGCGCGGTTGCCACTCCACGCGCCGAAACGGCACCAACACCTAGTAAGAAAAAACGACAAAAGTCAGGAAAATCTTACACACAAGTGGACAAAAATACAGGCCGAAAACCCATTTCCTTTGGCTAGCAATCCCACACTGTGACGTATTTAATTACAAAAATGCTCACCTTTTTAGTGCACCGATGCCTCGCTAAAGTGCACCTCCCCCTTGAAAAAGTGTCCAATCAACACTAGGACTATAGTGGTACAAAAAAGTGGCAAATCTGAAACTGGTACATTCTATGCACCTTGTTTTGCGTTTTTAGAACAAAACCAATTCATTTAATTGGATGCTCTACTTTCCCTTTTATATAGAGCAAATCTTAAGTGCAGTTGGTATAAGGAAAGGGTCAAGCATGAATAATTCATATAACACCCTGACTCAGCTTACCGTCGGCGAGCGTCAGGTCCATATTCACTCACTTCCAGCTTTAAGCGATAGGGCAAGAAGATTACCGTTTTCGCTTAAGATTTTATTAGAAAACTTACTGCGCCATGAAGATGGCAAAAACGTGACTGCACAAGACATCGATGCCTTACTCAACTGGAAGCCGGAAGATAAACCCAGTAAAGAAGTTGCTTTTACGCCCGCGCGCGTCGTAATGCAAGATTTCACGGGTGTGCCAGCTATCGTGGACCTTGCAGCGATGCGTGATGCCATGGCAAAACTTGGGGGCGATCCAAACAAAATCAACCCCTTATCACCTGCTGAAATGGTCATAGACCATTCAGTGCAAGTTGATGAGTATGGCCACGATGGTGCCTTTGATCTTAATGCCAAGTTAGAGTACCAACGCAACAAAGAGCGCTATGAATTTTTGCGCTGGGGGCAAGGCGCGTTTGACAATCTAAAAGTGGTGCCACCCGCAACCGGGATCGTGCACCAAGTTAACCTAGAGTATTTAGCACGTGTCGTATTCGAAAAAGAAATCGACGGTATGCCATTCGCCTACCCTGATACGTTAGTTGGTACCGACTCTCATACAACAATGATCAACGGCCTTGGTATTTTAGGTTGGGGTGTAGGCGGTATCGAAGCCGAAGCGGCCATGCTTGGTCAACCAATTTCACTACTCATTCCTCAAGTTGTTGGCTTTAAACTCGAAGGACAGCTGCCTGAAGGCACAACCGCAACCGATCTGGTACTCACAGTCACACAAATACTACGTGAACACGGCGTGGTGGGTAAATTTGTCGAATTCTTTGGCGATGGCTTAGCTGATTTACCACTTGCCGATCGTGCAACCATTGCGAACATGGCGCCTGAATACGGCGCAACCTGCGGTATTTTCCCCATTGATAACGAAACCTTGGAGTACTTGCGACTGACCAATCGCGATGAAGAAAAAATTGCATTGATTGAAGGTTATGCCAAGCATCAAGGCATGTGGCGTGAGCCTGGTGATGAACCACTCTATACAAATGTACTTACACTAGACTTAGCGACAGTGGTTCCGAGCCTTGCTGGCCCAAAACGCCCACAAGATAGAATCCCTCTTAATGATGCGGGTAAAACAATTCAAGCCCACTTGGGCGAGTTCCAACATGAGCGCAGTGAAAAGAATGCCGTATCGGATCCAGACGAAGCTCGCACCGTTGGTGAAGGCGGAACTTCTCGGGTCGACCAAGATGAGCCCGCAACGCTTGGTGTAGCTAAGGTAAAATTAAAAGGGCAAGAATTTGAATTAGTCGACGGTGCGTGTGTTATTGCAGCGATCACGAGCTGTACAAACACCTCAAATCCTAGCGTTATTCTCGCCGCAGGCCTCGTTGCACAAAAGGCAAAAGCGCTCGGCCTAAAATCCAAACCATGGGTGAAAACCTCATTGGCTCCTGGCTCAAAAGTGGTTACCGATTACCTAAAACAAGCCGACCTATTGGAACCACTTGCTGAGCTAGGCTTTAATTTAGTGGGCTATGGCTGTACGACTTGTATCGGCAACTCAGGTCCATTACTAAAAGAAATTAACGAAGCCATCGTTAAACATCAGCTGGTTGTCAGTTCCATTTTATCAGGAAACCGCAACTTTGAGGGACGGATCCACCAAGATGTAAAAATGAACTTCCTCGCCTCGCCGCCACTTGTCGTTGCGTATGCACTTGCAGGTCGCACTGATATCGATGTCTATAATGAGCCATTGTGCCAAACCGATGATGGCCAGGATGTGTTCTTAAAAGACATTTGGCCATCTGTTTCTGAAGTCAGTGAACTTGTGTCTCAGACAGTGACTCAAGCCATGTTTGCGAAGAACTACGCTGACGTTTACCAAGGCGACCAACATTGGCAACAAATCGCGGTAAATCAGAGTGAACGCTATGATTGGCAAGATAGCTCTACTTATATTCGAAAAGCCCCTTTCTTTGATGATATGAGTAAAGAGCCGCCAGGGATCCCAAGTATCAAAGGCGCACGCTGTCTCGCTAAACTGGGCGACTCAGTGACGACTGACCACATTTCTCCAGCAGGTAATATTAAAGCTTCGGCACCAGCTGGGGAGTATTTACAAGCACAAGGAGTGAAGCAAGCTGATTTTAACTCTTATGGTTCGCGTCGTGGTAATCACGAAGTCATGATGCGAGGTACGTTTGCAAACGTACGTTTACGCAATCAATTGGCTCCGGGTACCGAAGGTGGTATTACTCGCCTATTACCTGAGGGCGAACTTATGAGTATTTTCGATGCGGCAGAGCAATATCAGCAGCGTAATACGCCACTCGTTGTACTCGCGGGCAGTGAGTACGGCACGGGTTCATCACGAGACTGGGCTGCTAAAGGGTCTTTACTACTTGGGATTAAAGCCGTACTTGCTAAAAGCTACGAGCGTATTCACCGTTCTAACCTTATTGGTATGGGGGTTTTACCGCTGCAATTTAAACCGGATGATGGCCACGAAGAGCTGGGGTTAACTGGCGAAGAAGAGTTTGAAATTGAAGGGATATACGACACATCAACCGAAGTGATAGTCACGGCAACAAATGCGGATGGCAAAGAAATTAAGTTTTCGGCGGATATTCGGATCGATACACCCAAAGAGTGGGAGTACTACCAACATGGCGGGATTTTACAGTACGTCTTAAGACAAATGCTATAAGCCTCTTTTGGCAATACTTTAATGGAAAAGACGGCACCGGCCGTCTTTTTTAAAACCTGCGAGTGTAAATCAGCGTAATTGTATTGATGCCACCATCATCAAGCGCACTGCCAATTCCAAACTTCAGCGCCGATTGTGAACTAAACCAATAATCGGTCTGTAATTCCACTACCGATTGATCAAAATCATCTTCACGTAATCGAGCTGATACAGACACCTGCCAGTCCTTAGCCAAATAATAGCCCGCATGGATCTGCCAAAAATCGATATCGGCTGCGACTTTTTGCATTTTTACATCCCATCCAACACCGTTATCAATCTCTGTATAACGAAAAAATGGCGCTATTGCCATTTCTGTATCTCGTTCATCCATTGTGTAGTTGTCAAATTCTGAGCGCTCACCGACGAGCGTAACGCCAAGCTGCATATTCTCACTAACAAAACGTCCCACTTGTACCAGCGCTATCGTATCTCGCGTCGCAGTAAAAAGTGCAGAGTCATCTCTAAATTGGGTTACATCAACAGCAACTCGCCAATCGCGCCCAATAAAGAATTCAGCATCAGCTTGATAAAGATGCCAATCATCATTTTTAAAACCACCTACAGAGAAGTTATTACTCTTTTGCAGGTATCCCTGTAAACCATAGGGTGTGCCATCATTCTTTAACTCAGTAAGATAGTGTCGATACTGAACACCTAAGAATCCATCCTCAATCTCCAAAAACTCTCCGAAGCCAACACTTACTTCGTGAGAGTTGGCTATACTGAAGCCTGAATAAAATAACAGTCCTATCAGCGATAATGCCTTCATACTTTCCCCCTCCATATAAAGGCAACGATTGTAACTGTGAAAAAAAACCGCCATAGTAAAAAAATGTAAGCATATGTATTCAAAAGAGAGACAAGTATGGCAATCTGGTTCAAACCCGTAAGTGTAGAGTTATGCAAAAAACTGGAAGACGGCATGACAGGTAAAGGCACACTCATGAAAACGTTAGGAATAGAAATCAGCGAGGTGGGTGACGACTACTTGGTTGCGACTATGCCTGCCATTCCTGAGCATCATAATCCCATGGGTATGGTTCATGGCGGCGCAAACGTTGCTTTAGCGGAAACCGTTGCAAGTTACGCAGCAAACTTTGTTGTAGATACCGAACAATTCTACTGTGTTGGGCAAGAGATCAATGCGAATCATTTAAAAGCATCAAGAACAGGCATACTCACAGCCATTGCTAAGCCTGTACATCTCGGTAAACGTTCATCTGTATGGGAGATCCGCATCACTAACAGTCGCAATGAACTGTGCTGCATTTCCAGAATGACCGCCGCCGTAGTATCACGCTAAAACTTGATCTATCACAACTACAAAAACGCAAACCCACCTCATTATTATTGCAACACAAAGAATAGTGAGGTGGTACTGTGTCAACTCAAAAGCTTTGGCCTCTGCATATGCTCATTGTGGCAGGATTGATTTTAATTTTCACGGGCCACACCATGTTAACGAGCGACTGGTTGAATGATCTTGGTCCGAGCGGTTTTATAATTGGTGCGAGCTGTGTCGCGCTCGGTCTCATTTGTTCTTTACCGACTAAAATATATCTGACCATTTTGCTAATGCGTCGAGAGCACCGAGATTAGCCTATACTAGCTTGATATTTGCTTGGTTTTACTGCACCCTGAGCGTCTACGTTTATGAAGGTACTCAGAGTTTGTGGAAAAGGTCGACACCCTAATTATTGGCGCTGGCGTTGTAGGCTTAGCGATAGCAGCAAAACTCAGCCAGAGCCGCAGCGTTATTGTTATCGATAAAGAATCTCGTGTTGGTGAGCATACAAGTAGCCGTAATAGTGAAGTGATCCATGCGGGTATTTACTACCCTTATGGTAGTTTAAAGCACCAGCTATGCGTTCGAGGAAAAGCTCTCCTTTACACACACTGTGAGCAGCTAAACATTCCCTTTCAGCGACTCGGCAAATTCATTGTTGCGACAAACGAAGAGGAAGCGCAAAGCCTAGAACAAATTAAGACGCGTGCCCATGCTAACTCTGTCACGGATATTGACTTTGCTTCACCCAAGACCATCGAGCAACAGCTCAGCTATTTGAAAATACATAGCGCACTATTCTCTCCCTCCACCGGTATTTTAGACAGCCACCAATTTATGCTGTCACTCATCGCTGAGATTGAAAGTAATGGGGGGATTGTTGCAACGCAAAGTGAGTTTATGCACGCACAGCAATTAGGCAGTGATTTTATTGTTGCGATGCGCTGCGATGGCGAGCAGTTCGAAATGGGCTGTAGCCAGCTGATAAACAGCGCAGGGCTGAACGCACCCGATGTGCTCAATAAAATTACCGGTGATAGCGACAAAGCCATCGCCTATTATTGTCGTGGCCGTTACTATCGCTATCAAGGTAAGCATCCTTTTCAACAGCTCATCTACCCTCTACCTAACGCGCATGGATTAGGCGTACACGCGACATTAGATTTAGCTGGACAACTCAAGTTTGGCCCTGATACCGACTATATTGAAAACATTGATTATCAGTTTGATGACTCCCAAAAAGCGCGCTTTGTCGCCGCAATAAAGCGATACTGGCCGACTCTAGATGAGAATAGGCTCACAGCGGATTACACTGGGATAAGACCCAAATTAAGCAAAGAAAAGCAAAGCGACTTTGTAATTCAGTTCGAGGCAACCCATGGAATATCAGGCTTTGTTAACTTAATGGCGATTGAGTCACCGGGACTGACCGCAAGTCTCGCCATTGCAGAATATATTGAACAACGACTTTAGCGCTGATTTTCCTCCAGCGCCTTTTCAAGCTGCTTCGTTCTATCATCCATCAGCTGTGGGATGTTTTTCGCATCTTCCATCACCTGTTTTACCGCTTTTGGATTTAATGCCGTTGGTAATGCCGAAGCTGCTTCTTTACTTACGGCTTGCTCTGGCTGTTTATTCAGAATGCTTGTGTCTTCGGCTGCTATCACGGTAATTTTGCGTTCATCTAATTGATAGTGCTGCGACTCGCCATTTGGATTGGGTTTATCTGAGTAATGCCATTGTCCTTTAGCGTCGCGCCAACGATACACTTGTACCCCAGGTGCAGGCTGTTGAGTGTCATCACTTACAAGCTCCTTCGTGTGGGTTTTCACTTTATCAAGCGCCGTCACACCTTGATACGTTAATGCTGTTACCTGCTGCTCAACCTTGTTGGTCAACGAATTTACATTTAACCACGGCTTTCCATCAGGGCGCTTCAATACAAATAAACTGGCTAACGCCACCAGCATTATCATAATCATCAAGTAACTTGCGGCTTTCATCTTCATACTCTGACTTTCCTTAGAGCCCATACTTTAACAGTATCTGCTTAAATTGCTCCGTTTTTTTAAAGTCAGCATAAAAGTGATTGAAGTCATCACACAATTTTTTCGCTCTTTGAGTGCGACCAAACTGCAATTGTAACGGCGCCACATCAGAAACGCCGCGCACGCTGATCGTACTTTTTAATACTGGATATTTCAGCTGTAACCAACGCAGTGTTGGTTCGCCAACAATAGAAAAAGCGAGACTTTTGTCACTTCCGCCTGCAAGCACGGACAAGATATCAAATTCTGAGTAGTAGTCTTTGCGCTGCAGCAAATTACTGTCAAAATACGGCTCTAACTGAGGATAGGTATAGCCAAATCGACCTAAAAATAGATGTTCATTTAAGCCATTTACATCAAATTGTTCAGCCTGCTTGTGTGTAACAAATACATCTTCAATTGTGTAAATTGGCTCACTCCAACACATTTGCATCGTGCCACGATACCAATGTTCAGACTCCATCCGCACATCAACATTCCCTCGCTCGATCTCTACAGACGAACGCTTTTCTGGATACACTGGGTAATTTGGTTGGTAATGATACTGTGCTGCAAACAGCTCGAAAATATCAATAAGCACACCCTGCTCTTGGGCATGTTCGATTATAAAGGGAGGATAATACTGTACTGCAAAGTTGATAAACGTTTTGCTTTCTTCCGCTGTTTTAGCGTGGCCAGCAAAAGACAAGGTACAACTAAGTAGCAATAGTAACATCGTCTTTGGAAAGTAGATCAAAGCCACCTCCAAGACCTTGAACAAATAATAGACTAAGTATGACCGATCGCTGGGAATTTCCAAGTCAAAAAACCAGCCACACTCAAACCTACTAAATGAACATTGCGGATCTAAATACCATCACCATCAATATGCAACCCACACTCACGATTTAGACCGAAGAAGCGTGTTTCTTCCTCTGTCATGCCAGGTTCAAGCTTACGGGTGGTATGAACATCCCCCATAGAAACATAGCCTTGTTCCCAGAGCGGGTGATAAGGCAAATCAAACTTTGTAAGATATTGATACACGTCACGATTATGCCAGTCAATAATAGGGTAAAACTTGACAGTGCCGCGACTGAGCTCAACGATTGGCTTATCCGCACGCGTTGAAGACTGTTGGCGACGTAAGCCACTGAACCAAGTGCCTGCGCTAAGTTCGCGTAACGCTTGAGTCATCGGCTCAACTTTGTTCAGCGTATTATATTTTTTAATACCTTCTTCGCCTTGCTCCCATAACTTACCATACACTGCCTCTTGCCAAGCAGGACTCTGCTTAGCACGATATATCTTAAGATTGAGCGCCAAACGCTCTGACAGTGACTCTATAAATTGATACGTCTCAGGAAACAAATAGCCCGTATCGGTAAGTACCACGGGGATATCAGGCTGCTGCTGAGTCAAAAGGTGTAACATAACCGCAGCTTGAATACCGAAACTAGAAGACAAAAAGTGAGTATCCGGTAAGTTTTCCAGTGCCCAAGCCACTCTCTGCTCGGCAGTTTTATCACTCAGTAGGGCATTAGCATCCGCGAGTAGCATCTGCTGAGTTGCGCTGTCCAGAGTCAATATTTGCTTAAAATCACTCATTTTCTCATCCAATGGGCAGCGTAGCTGCCCGTTCTAAATCAAGCGTGGAAATCAGTTTTTGACACTTTTACTTCCGCAACGATTTCTTTGCGGATGACATAGTCACCAAAACATTCATCTTCGTTGCGCTCACTAACCCACTGACCAATCAACTCATCTAGCGCTGGCAGGAATACGTCTTCGCCGACATTCTCCAAGTACAGCTTAGGAATGCGAGTACCAGCACGGTTACCACCTAAATACATATTGTATTTACCAGGTCCTTTACCCACAAATCCAACTTCGGCTAGCATCGCTCGACCACAGCCGTTAGGGCAGCCAACTACACGAAGGATAATATTCTCTTCAGCAACCTCATGCTTAGCGAGCAACCCTTCTACCTTTGTCACAAGCTCAGGTAAATAGCGCTCCGCCTCAGCCATCGCAAGTGGACACGTCGGTAGCGATACACACGCCATCGAGTTTTTGCGCTGCTCTGAATGCTTGCTATCTATCAAACCATGCTCGCGGGCAATTTGTTCAATTTGCGCTTTATCCTCAGCTGCAACTCCAGCAATAATTAAGTTTTGGTTTGCAGTCATGCGGAAATCCCCTTTGTGGATTTCTGCAATTTTGCGACAACCTGTTTTAAGTGGTTTATCTGGGAAATCTAAAATACGGCCATTTTCGATAAACACCGTTAAGTGATGCTTACCATCAATACCTTCAACCCAACCAAAGCGGTCGCCACGGTGAGTGAATTCATAAGGACGGCTTGGCTCAAACGTCATACCGGCACGGTTTTCAACTTCCGCTTTAAACGCCTCAGTACCAAATGTATCTAGCGTATATTTAGTTTTTGCATTTTTACGGTTTACTCGGTTACCCCAGTCACGTTGCACAGAAACCACATGCTCAGCAACGGCAAGTGTATGCTCAAGCGGAATAAAGCCAAGGTCATCTGCTTTACGTGGATAGGTATTAACGTCACCATGGGTCATCGCCAAACCACCGCCCACAAGCACATTAAAGCCAACTAGCTTGCCCTCATCTGCGATAGCAACAAAGTTGAGGTCATTGGCATGCACATCGACTTCATTGTTTGGGGGAATAGTAACTGTGGTTTTGAACTTACGTGGTAAATACGTATCACCCAAAATCGGCTCTGCCGTTGTCTCGGTTTTTTCACCATTCAGCCAGATCTCAGCGTAAGCTTTAGTTTTTGGTAGCAAGTGCTCTGAAATTTTAGCCGCCCACTCGTACGCTTCTTGGTGTAACTCAGACTCGACCGGGTTAGTTGTACATAACACATTGCGGTTTACATCCCCCGCCGTCGCAATAGAATCGATACCTACGCTATTCAGCAGCTGATGCATCCCTTTGATGTTTGGCTTCAGTACACCGTGGAACTGGAAAGTTTGACGCGTTGTCAGACGAATGCTGCCATACATGGTTTTATCCGCTGCAAACTCGTCAATAGCCAACCACTGATGTGGTTTAATGATACCACCAGGCATACGAGCACGAAGCATCACGTTATGCAGTGGCTCAAGGCGTTGCTTAGTGCGCTCTGGGCGGATATCGCGGTCGTCTTGCTGATACATACCGTGGAAACGGATCAATTGGAAGTTATCCGCAGTAAAGCCGCCGGTTAGTTGATCGGTCAGATCCGTTGAAATTGTGCCGCGTAAGTGGGCACTTTGTGACTTCAAACGCTCATTATCAGAAAACTTTGCGTTTGCATCGAGCTTACTATTCGGTTTGATTTCAGAGTTGCTCATTGTCTTTCCTACATTAAAATTGGCTGACGGTATAACAAGACGCGTTAGTAAACGTCTTTCTGATAACGGTTTGCGCTACGCAATGCTTTAAGATATTGCTCAGCTTGTTCATCATCTTTCCCTCCATGGGTTTTAATGATGTCGATAAGTGCTTGGTGTACATCTTTGGCCATTCTGCTAGCGTCACCACAGACATAAAAATGGGCGCCCTTTTCAAGCCATGCAAATACAGCTTCGCCCTTCTCGCGCAGTCTATCTTGCACGTAAATCTTTTCTGCCTGATCACGGCTAAATGCCAAATCTACATGTGTTAATAAACCCGACTTTACGTAATTTTGAATTTCTACTTGATAAAGGAAATCTTCTGTAAAGTGTGGATTACCAAAGAACAGCCAGTTTTCACCCTCAGCGTCACGCGCCTCACGCTCTTGCAAAAAGGCTCTGAACGGTGCGATACCTGTACCTGGGCCAACCATGATCACAGGTGTGGCATTGTCGACAGGTAATCTAAAGTTATCGTTGTGCTCACTGAATACTTTCACTTTCGTGCCTTCTTCAGCACGATTCGCTAAATAACCTGAGCAGCCGCCAAAATGCTTTTCACCAAAGGTATCAAATTCAACTAAACCTACGGTTAAATGCACCTCTTCTTCTACCTCTGCTTGGCTTGACGCAATAGAGTACAAGCGTGCTTGTAATTTGCGACAGCAATCAACTAGCGCTTGCGCCTCAATGTTGGCAGGGTTTTGCTTAATCACATCGAAGATTTGGCGTTCTTCAATATAAGCACGCAATGCCGATTTATCGTTTGCAAGTGCGCTTAGTTCCTCATTCCCAGTCGCAATCGCATACTTTTCAACAAAGCCAGGATACGACTGTGTTAGCTCAAGATGTTCAATCAACGCCGTTTCTAATGAAACGGTGAGTTCACCTATTTTTACGGTTTGTGCTTTGTCGAGTTTTAAGACATCGATCACCGCCGCCACTTCTTGTGGGTCATTTAAGAAATACACGCCAAGTGAATCACCCGGCTGATAAGTGATATCAGAACCTTCAAGCGAAATTTCAATGTGACGCACATCTTTGCTTGAGTTTCTGCCAGTGATCTTTTGTACCACACTAAGCTCGGCCGCGAAGGGGTTTTGCTTTGTATATTGACTTGCTGCAGCCTGAGGAGCACCAAATGGCATGCTGATAACGTTACCACCACCCGCTTGCTGCTGAGCTTTAAGCGCGGGCTCCAACGCATCTAGCGCCTGTGCTATCCACGCCTCGGCTTCAGCTTCATAATCCACATCTAAGTCAGCTCGCGGCACAACAACTTCAGCGCCAAGGGCTGCCAAGCGCGCTTCAAAATCCTTAGCTGTTTGGCAGAAGAATTCATAACTTGAATCACCAAGGCCAATTACAGCTTGCTTTACACCTTCAAGTTTAGGCGCCTTCTTACCAGCTAAAAATTCATGCAATGCTTCTGCATCTTCTGGTGGCTCACCCTCTCCGTAAGTAGAGACAGCAATCACTAAGAACTTCTCTTTCTTCAGGTTAGCCGGTTTGTAGTCAGCCATATTGACCAACTTAGTCGTCAAGCCACGCGCTTCAGCCTGAGCTTTAATTTGGTTTGCAACCCCTTTTGCGTTACCGGTTTGTGAGCCAAATAAAATAGTCAAAGGTGCAGACTCGTCAGCGCCCGCTGTTGCTTGTCCAGCAATACCTGATAATGCAGCTGAATTTGCGGTTGCAGCTAAATAGCCACTCACCCACGCCTGTTGGATTGGATTTAACTCTCCAACTAAGCCTTGTAGTTTTTGCAGTTGTTCATGTGTCAGCGGACTTGCTGCAGCATTAAGTTGACTTAACAACATCATGGATCCCCGTACCCAAAAGGTTTTGCTTGCTCATTGCATAACTGGCTCGCACGCAGCGTAGCCTACTTTTATTAGCGTGAAGCATACGTGGCAAATTGAGAGATCAAAAAGAATAGAATCTGCTTTTATATTCCTTTTAGTTATTGAAGATAGAAAAGTCCAAAGAAAACAGATTAAAAGAAGTTCGATATTTAACCGCCAAAAAGTTTAACATTGCCGTAACAGTTTTGATGCAAAATCAAACTGTCATATACAGACAAACTATAATATAGATAATCAAAATAATGAGAGTAATAATGAAACACGGGAAATATAAAGGTCTGCTCTTCGGATCATGCTGCGCTTTACTGAGTATTAACGCTACCGCACAGGTGACAAATGGCAGTTTCGAGAGCTGGAGCGGTCAAGTCCCTAGTGGATGGACGACGATAGACTCGGGCATCACACTTAGCTCGGTTACGACACCAATAAAAGACGGTAATCTTGCAGCAGCGGTGCAGGTAACTACTGCAACACAAAGTAGCACAGACTTACAACAGCAAGTAAACGTTGAAGCGGGTAAAAGCTATCAATTTAGCACTTGGGTCTATCACACGGAAGGTGGTGTCAAAGCACGATTAGTGGTGGACGGCTATCATGGTTATTCAGATCAGTTCAATGTCGGGCAGTGGCAACAACTTAGCTATACCTATACCGCAACTGCAACCACTGCGATTAATGTTGGCTTACGTTTTTACGATGGCAGTGGTTTTGACGGTAATGAAACTGTCTACGTTGACGGCTTTGGTCCAACTTCTACCACACCAGAGCCGCCTCAGAGCTGTCAAAATAATAGTGTCACTCTCGCTTTGATGACCGATAATTATGGTAGCGAAACAAGCTGGCAGATCACTAATACAGCAAACACAACCGTTGCTAGTGGTAGTGGCTATAGCAATAATCAATCGATAAATGAAAACTTATGCCTTAACGACGGTAGTTATACCTTTACGATTTTAGACAGCTATGGCGACGGAATTTGTTGCACCAATGGTAATGGCCAGTATACCTTAACGCACGCTGGGACAACGCTCGCTTCCGGCGGCCAGTTCAGCAATCGTCAAGATCATACCTTTACGCTTGGCACAACTACACCTCCCCCTTCAGGCGATGGTTACTATGCCTCTGCTGCTGGACTGAGCGGTTATGCACTGAAAACAGAGTTACACCAGATTATTCGTAACCACCAATCACAAGGATATTCTGCTATTTGGAGCTTTATCGATCAGAACGAGCGCGACCGCTATTTTGAAAAAGATAACAGTATCTTAGATCGCTACTCTGAAAAGCCAACGGCAAATGATAGTGTTACTTATGTCTCTACCGGATCACAATGCGGCAGTTACAGCGGCGAGGGCGATTGCTATAACCGAGAACACTCCTTCCCTAAATCTTGGTTTGGTGGCCAAGTAGAACCGATGAATTCAGATATCCATCATATTTTTGCTTCCGATGGTTATGTAAATTCTAAGCGCAGTAACTATCCATTTGGTGAAGTAGGGAGCGCTTCTTATACCTCAAGTAATGGTAGTCGCTTAGGTTCAGCATCTGGTATCAACTACAGCGGTAGCGTATTTGAGCCTATTGATAGTTTCAAAGGAGATTTTGCTCGTGCCTACTTCTATATGGCAACGCGTTATCAAGATGTGATTGCAAATTGGCAAAATAATACCAGCTACAGCAATGCGGTACTCAATGGCACCCAACAGCAAGTCTTCGAAACTTGGGTCATCAACATGCTAAAAAGATGGCATAACGAAGATCCTGTCGATGCCCTAGAGCAAGCGCGCAACCAAGCGGCTTACGAATTTCAGGGTAACCGAAATCCATTTGTAGACCATCCAGAGTTCGTCGAAGCAATTTGGTAACTATAAATAAAAAAGGCCAGTTACTGGCCTTTTTTCAATAACATCACTTTGGCTAATATTTAGCGAGGGTTAATTGTAAGTGGCTCAATCGTCACTTTCGCATTACCACTTGCGCCCATATGCCCGTTGTAAGTTTGTCCTTCAAACAAGGTGTAAAATACATCAACATAGTCATCATCGTTAGTAAACCAATGGCTTGGCATTGCTTTGATCAATTGATTGGTCAGTTGCGGGATAATCGCATAACCTTGAACATTGGGATCAGGAATAGCGCGCATCACTTGCGTCACAATATCCAAAAGTGTTGTTGCTAAGTCTTGATAGTTAGTATTGTCGTCTTGCTCCATCAGCAGTAGATCTGCCGCTTGCCAACGATATCGCTCCCAGTGAATGATAATTTGGTTAGGCGTATAGTCCGTACCATCGTGATCCAAATATGGCATATCCACGATATCTAGGACGGGTTCATCTCGGGATGGGTTGACGCCAGTTACAATGCCGTAAACTTCCGCAGCCCCAGATACCCAAGGCTCTTCATCGTCATTTAGTCTGATTTTCTTCAATACACTGGTTGAAATCGGCTCTGCCTCATCGTTGCTCTGCACTGCTGTTGATGGCATTGCTAGGCCTTGCTTGGCAAACACTTGCTTCATTACCTGAATGCCTTCTTGTTTTACCTTATTGCTATCCAGTTCAACGATCAGCACGGGTCGCTCTGGCATTGTGTGTGCGTCAAGCAAATGCAATTGGCCGTGCTCATCAAAGGCCTCTACATATTGCCAGTGCTTATCATCACCTTTAGGCGCAAAAGCAATTAATGGCGCTTCACCTTGTTGCCACTTTGTTAGCATTTCGCTAGAAGCAATACGCAGCTGATATAGATTAGAGCTATAGTCAGTCAAGCCTTTTAATGAACGAGTATACTGGCTCGCTTCTGTCATGAGCTGCTTAGTCGCCCCCTGAACTTGTAGCTGCTCCAGTGAAACTGCATCCCGATACTGGCTAAGTTGAGTTTGAACTTGGGGACCTACGTGATTAAGTGATAGCGCTAATTTTTTCGCAATTTGCTTCTTTATATCAGCAACTTGAACTGGTGCAGCGTTAAATTTATCAAGCTGCTTAAGTGAACTGTAGGTATTAAGGTTAGCCTTGTCTGCCGCAGAACTTGCGAAAGACATTCCGCCGAGCATGGCTATCATTAGGGTAGAGAGGGTTACATGTTGTTTCATCTTGCGTTCCTAGAAATAATCCGTGTTGTGGAATAAACAAGATAAAACAACAAAAACAAATTATCAATAAGTTAACAATGTTAACATATAAAACAATTTAATCTAGCTTTTAGAGTTTTTATTCTTCTATTGGGTAGATAGTAATTTCTATTCCAGCACCTATTGCAGAGATCCTAAGCAATGTATCTGCCTGTAGTGCTTGCGAAAAGCACTTGGGTGACTTGCCTGAGTTAAAGCCAATGTCAAAAGTTCGCTTCGTACAACCTAGCCATTGCTTAAGTGCCGCTTTAGAGCAAGACTCAATTAACTCACACAGTTGGTTAATCGCTTTATCAGGGGTTAATTCATTGGTATTTGCTTCGATGCGAGCCAATTGACGATAGTCGTCTTGATCGTAATGCAGCACGATAGCATTTTTCTTTAAATCCGAAACTAACGCACTGATATCTTGCTTTGACTCCAGTTCCAAATCGACATTTAAAAATTGAATTTCAGACATGTATTAAAAGCTACCTTGTAAAGCTAAATCTAGTAATGACTTATTTATCAGTATGATAAGGGCATTACCTATTGGACAATGCGACAATTTGTCACATTCTAAGCACCGTGCGTTATAGTTATCATACTCACGAACAACTAGAATAACATATTGTGATGATTAAAAAACTGCTAAAACCCGCACGTAAACTCCACAAGTACCTTGGCTATTTACTGTTTTTACAGATCTTTGCTTGGCTATTGGGTGGGCTGGTCATGAGCGCGATCCCATTGGCAAAGATCCACGGTAAACACTTAGCGCATAGAAGCTTAGACAACCCCTTTCCCACCGCAGCGTACCAAGCTGATCTCAATCAGTTAGTACAAAACACAGTGCAAGTGCGTCAAATCCAGTTCGGCCATTTTCTCGATACTCCCATCATCAAACTCAACCAAGATGAGCAGCTCATTTTCAACGGGATAACAGGCGCACCTTTTACCACTCCAAATCAACAGCAAATAATACAACAGGCCAACCAACACTTATTAATTGCAGCGGATGTGAGCCATATTGAACGACTTGCCACAGCCCCCAGAGAAGCAGGTTACAAGGAAGATGTTTGGCGAGTCGAATATAACGATATCCTCTCCACCACGCTGTACCTAAGCGCAACCAGCGGTGAAGTTGTGACGGTTCGTAGCACGTTGTGGCGCATCTTTGATTTTTTTTGGATGTTACACATTATGGATTACGACGAACGTGAGGATTTTAATAATCCCTTGCTCATTTCCTTCGCTGCTACGAGTGTGCTCTTTTGTCTAACAGGGATATTGTTATTATTGCAATCTCCACCTTGGCGAAAACGTCGCCCGGCACTGCATAAATAAAGGGGCTTACCGTATACTCTTGTTGGTATTGATGATTTTTTTGATATAGTGACATTTCCTGTATTCCACCATTTGGTGAGAGGTTATGTCACGATATTGCTATATCTTAGCGCTTAGCTTATTTGTAGTAACAGCTAACGCTCAAGAGTTCACGTCTTTCTCAAAAGCAAAGAAACATTTATCACAACAAGTTACTGACAATACCCGCACGCTTTATTGTAATTGTAATATCAAAAAGCAAGGCAAAAAGCTGGTCCCAGATCCCGCAAGTTGTGGTTATACCCCGAGGTTACCTTACACTCGCAATGGCAAAGAAAACGCCCGTGCTCACCGCATTGAGTGGGAGCACATCGTGCCCGCGTGGGAATTTGGACATCAGTTGCAGTGCTGGCAAGATGGGGGCAGAAAGCACTGCCGTAAAGTCAGTGAGCAATTTAGGAGGATGGAAGCAGATATTCACAATCTTGCTCCAGCGATTGGTGAAATCAATGGGGATCGGTCTAATTTTCGTTTTGGCATGTTACCAAGTACTGAAGCAAACTATGGCGCGTGTCCGGTCAAGATAGACTTTAAATTACGCCGAATTGAACCACCAGAGTATGCAAGAAAACGCATCGCTGATGCGTATTTTTACATGGAAAAAACCTACGGGCTAAAAATCTCCTCACAGCAGCGGAAATTATTCACGGCTTGGCAGAAACAGTGATTGCGAGATAATCCAAGCGGTGCTAGTTTTTAGTCATACAACTAAAACAGGAACGTGAATACGATGCAACGTATTACTCTAGTTTTCGCATCAACAGCAATGAGCTTGTTATTAGCCGCTTGTGGTGGCGGTGGCAGCGATTCATTAGGCACCGATAACCCTGGTAATAACACGGGACAAACCGAGCCGCCAACTTGGAGGTTTAATCAGTATCCTGCATCAAGTCAGTTTATTAACTATTGCGCCTCCCCAAGAACGGGTACTGACAAATATAACAACAACCAACCTTATCCTGATAAGGTTGGTACGGCGATGCATGAAAAAATGTGGCTCCGCTCTTTTACGAACGAAACCTACCTTTGGTACGACGAAGTACTAGATAACGACCCAACACAATTCGATACCGTTATTGATTACTTCGAGCAATTAAAAACAAACCAAACGACGGCGTCAGGCAATGCCAAAGATCAATTTCATTTCTACGAATCTTATGAGAGCTTCCAAAAAGAAGCGCAGTCGGGCGTTGCAACCGGTTATGGCATTCGTTGGGCGGCCATATCCACATCACCACCACGTAATTTTACTGTCGCCGCAGTAGAGCCCAATTCACCAGCCGCGAATGCTGGGATTGTACGTGGAGATAAGATCCTCTCGATAGATGGCGTCGACTTTATTTCAAGTGATAATACTGCTGCGCTAAATGCAGGCCTATCACCAGAGCAAAGCGAGCCACATAACTTTGTATTTGAAGATAAATCAGGCAACGAAAAATCCGTTACCCTGACTTCAGTCGATATTGAAACCTCACCGGTGCAAAACGCTAAAGTCATTAACTATGGCGGCAAGCTGGTTGGGTATGTGCAGTTCAATCAATTTATTCCAACAGCGCAAGAAGGATTAATTGAAGCCTTTAATCTATTTAAAACACAACAAATAGACGACTTAGTACTCGACATGCGTTACAACGGTGGTGGTCGCGTCATTATGGCAGCGCAACTAGGTTATATGGTTGTGGGCGACGGCAGCCTAAATAAAACCTTCACTTATAGCACCTTAAATGACAAGCGTACTGCTGAAGAAGAACGAACAGAATTTGAGTCTAGAGCAATAAACTGGGCTGAAAACAAGTTTACATCAACCACTTTGCCCACAGTAACCTTACCTAGAGTTTATATCCTCTCAACACGAGGCACGGCCTCTGCCAGTGAAAATGTAATTAATGGCCTGCGTGGCATTGATGTTGAAGTCTTTTTGATCGGTGGTACCACTCGAGGTAAGCCCTATGGCTTTGTGCCCGCGCAAAACTGCGGCACGGTTTACTATACCATTCAGTTTGGTTCAGAAAATGCGAAGGGCTTTGATGCTTATGCTGATGGCTTTACCCCTTCAGGAGCATCAAGCAGCGGTGAAATTGGTCTAAGCGCACAAGTACCAGGTTGTATTGTCGCAGATGACTTCTCAGCACCGCTTGGCAATCAAGAGGAAGATCTTTTCGCCGCAGCACTGACGCATATAGATACCGGTCGTTGCCCAAATGTAGCGCAATTTGCACCTACCGCTCAGCCACAGTATCAAAATAAGGAGCATGCGGTTACGCTCCCAGTCTATCCAATGCGGGAAAATGCAATTTTAATGAAGCCTAAGGAGCCGCAATAATGGCGCTGCTAAAAGCGGTGAAAATCATCGCTTTGGCTTTATTGATGCAAGCGTGCAATAGCGTGCCTGCATCAACTTCGGTTAATGAGGCTGTACTCTCGGCTTCTTCGCCCGAAGTGTTATCACAACTCAAGCAAGCTATAGTAAAACTCAAAGGCGGCGTACCACCAACTCTCGCAAGCACCGTTTTTCAACGTAGTCCAACACTACTGCTTGAGCATGGCCAAAGCCTAGATGGCAATGGCAGTCCAATTTTAGGCGCCCATAATCTCGCTTATGAGAGTTTCATCTTGCAGCTTCGCGATACCCTGTGTGTGCTTTACTATCCGAAAAAGGATACTTATGTCGTGCTCAGTAAAGTGAGCTGCAAAAAGCTGGAAAAATAACGCCAGCCGTAATTCTCATAACCTCAGTTCAGGTTAGCAAAATGGCGCTTTAACACGTCACATAATGCCTGTACTTTGGCCGTTCGGTGAACCAGTACATGTGTCACTAGCCAAACTTGGCTCAACCATTTTAACTCATCACGCAACACCGGCTGTAAATCTGGATAACGTTTCGCTACATCATGCTGTAGCCCACCAATACCTAAACCATTAACAATGGCACGCGATGCGTCTGACGTTTCAGATACTCTAAGCGTCACTTGTGTCTCAGGGATATGTTCATCTACCCAAGCGAAATATGGCACTCTTGCATTAAATCCGGCCACACCAGAGACAAAGTAATGCGCCTGTAACGCTTCAAGTGTTTTGGGGATCCCCATACGCTTGATATAGCTTGAAGAGGCATACAAGCCAGCTTCTAAAGTATTTAGATGCTGAACTATGTAGTCGGGCTCATCGGGCTTTGGTCCTGCCCTCACCGCGACATGCGCCTGTCCGTGATCTAAGCGTAAACGCTTTTGGTCGAGAATGACTTCAAGTTGTACCTGTGGGTGTAATTGCTGAAAAGTCAAACAAGGCTCCGACAGCATATCCATAAAGCCACTGACCGTTGTCACCAATAACTTACCCCTAAGCTGACAGTCCGAGGCAACAATAGAAGTACTCAACTCCATCAAGCGCTCGTCTATTTGGCTCGCCGTAGTTAGTAACTTTTCTCCTGCCTGTGTTACCTGGTAACCTCGGGCATGACGGTGAAATAACCGCGTTCCCAATGCTTCTTCTAAGCTATTTATTCGCCTCAGTACCGTACTATGATGGATCTCTAAATGCTCAGCCGCCGCTGATAAGGTGCCAAGCTTGGCAACCGTATAAGCGACCTTTAGATCCTGCCAATCTGTGAATTTATCCATAACCGCCTCTGTGCATATATGCACACAAGCTTTGCGTTTATTTCGGTTTTGTGCAAGTAAAATTTTGCTACTATCACTTTAACGAAACAAAATAAGGTATCAGCAAGATGACTACAGCAAAAATTATCGCACTAGCAGGCAGTTTAAGAAAAGACAGCTACAACCAATTACTCATCCAAGCCGCGGCAAACTTTGCACTAGAAAGTGGCGCAGAAGTAGAAGTGATCAAGTTACAAGATTTAGATATTCCAATGTTCGATGAAGATCTTGAAGCGCAAGGCACACCAAAAGGTGCTCAACTTTTAAAAGACAAGCTGCGCGATGCCGATGGTATTCTATTGGCAAGCCCAGAATACAATGGCTCCTTCACTGCAGTGCTCAAAAACGCAATAGACTGGGCGTCTAGAACAGAACAAGGTGCAGTGCCAGCATTTAGAAACAAAGTAGTGGCACTCTATGCAGCCTCACCAGGCGGCTTAGGTGGATTACGCGGCCTAAACCATGTCCGCGATGTGTTATCTGGCATTGGCAGTTTAGTACTCGCAGACCAATTGGCTGTACCTAGCGCATTCAATGTATTTGATGACCAAGGTAAAATTAAAGACCCAGAACTTGCCGAAAAAGTATCAAGCCTCGCTCTGCAACTGGTGTCAGTTGCAAGTAAGTTAAAATAACTTTCAATCTCTCGTTCATATCTTGCTATGGACGCTTAGCTCATGCACACTAAGCGTCCAAAGCGAATTAGAGGCGCAATATCAGCCTTGTAATAATGGATACGAATAACGGGAGTCAGCTTTGCAAAGCACTCAGAGTCACCTATTTACCCCCTATCTCTCACACCATTTTCATTGCATTCAGTTTGATCCTGACAGCTTTGACGCGCTTTCCTTTGAACAGCAAAATATACTCCTACCCGCTTCACTTGATAAAGCGGTAGCGAAAAGGCGAGCCGAGTTTTTAGCGGGACGAATATGTGCCAAGACTTGCCTAGCGCAATTTGGACAAGGTGACTTTACACTGCTTAATGGCTCCGATCGGGCGCCTATCTGGCCTGCTAATATTGTTGCCAGTATCACACATACTCGAGGGATCGCGGCTGCGATTGCTACAAATGATATCGCCGTGAAAGGCTTAGGCATTGATATCGAAAGAGATATGAAACCGAAGCAGGAAGTCGAACTGCAACGACAAATTCTACATCCTGAAGAAGCTGAAATTTTTACACTGTTCGGCGAGCAAGTGCACTGCCCATTGACTGTTATTTTCTCGGCCAAAGAAAGCATATTTAAGGCACTTTATAGCACGGTGCAAAAGTTCTTTGGCTTTGATGCCGTCAAGCTGACTCAGTTTGATGATAAAAAACTTATTTTCACTTTGATGGAAACACTACACAAGGATTTAGGCGAAGGACAACAAGTGGAAGTATATTACCAATGCAAAGACGCCTTAGTGCTGACCGAGTGTGAATACATCGCACAGTAAAATCATATCTATTTGACTTAATACTAACTCAACTTGAAGGGTGAAATACCATATTAGCGTCGTTAAAAATTTCTCATTTAGAGCTAAAAACGCCCACTAGGGGCGTTTAATCTGAAGTTTGGATAAAGATTCACTTACCCATTTTCAAAAGTCAGCTTACTGAAACACAACATTTTCACTGCCAGCAGCCGCTTTAAAGCGCGCTATCAGCTTTTCACAGTCCTGTAAGATCTCCGCTTCTAGGCGCTCTTCAGCACGCCAACGCTGGCTATCCATTTTGAAGATCTCTTTTTTAGAATACTTCTTACGCGCGTCATGAGTTGGCATTTCTTTGACTTCATCATACATCTGATAAACACCAGGATAACTTTGTTGTAAGTCAACTTCCTCGTCAAAGCTATATTGCGAGATGAGTACCCAAACTCGTAAACACCCTTCAGAATATTCACATTGTTTTTCCTTCATCGCACGCGCGATCAAGTTAACGCTATCCGCAATTTTTCCATTGCGCTGCTGTCGTGACTTTTCAAGCTCAGCAGCCTTTTGCTCGCGATGTTTGGCAATCTGCTCTTTTTGCACCTTCAGTTGCCATAGTAATTTACCAGCATAAAACGCCAGTCCAGCAATAATCAGGGCACCAATAATGATTGCGATGATCCATGCAGTATTCATTACTTATCATCTTCCTCAAAGTCGTCATCTAACCATTCATTTGCTAGATCATTACTCATAAACTGATCCATTGGATCATCTTCTAGCATATCGCCTTCTTCAAACTCATCATCAATTCCTAAGATCTCACATAGCTCCTGATGACGCGCAATGCCGCGATTGAAGTATTTCGCATCTTTACCTGTTAGCAGTTCACCGCGTTCATGGCGTTCAAGTAGCGCCATCAAGCGTTCGTCATTTTCTAACTGCTCAAGCTCTTGCTCTGGAGTTAACGTCTCTACCGCTGTAGTTAACTTAACTTGCGGCTGCAGATGGCGCTTCATCTCTGGCTGTGTATTCGACTTAGTCGGCTGTGGCTCTGCGACCAAAGAAATGGGCTTTTTGCTACCAACACGCGGATCTTTATTGGTCGTCGTGTTTGATTGCTCTTTCACTAGGATCTCTGGTGCATTTCTAGAACCCGGCTTTTTACCCTTGGTTTTTTTGCTACGCTGCTCTTTGAGTGCACGTAATGCTTGGAGCTTTTCTTTACTCAGCCTTGGTGTTCCATTGGCTGCAACTTTACGTGTCTTTTTCTTTCTGGTCATAATTGGTTATCCAAAATTCTCGCGTTAACTACGCTTGGTGAGAATGATGACATCATTCCCAATAAATTCTAATTCACAATCCTGCTGCGCGGCAAAATACGCAAAGCTTTCCCGGCTAAAAAATGAAATATGCGTTAGGTCATTTTTATAGTGCCAATTCGCAAAGCGTGCTTTATCAATGACGAGCTTGGTCATCAATGCCAGCGGCTTTCCCACTTTTAAGCATGCTAACAATTGCATTAATACTTTTGCAGGTTCTGCTAAATGTTCCACCACTTCTGTACTGACGATAAAGTCGTACTGACGAGTAAGTACACTGGCATCATTAGCATAGTACAGGTCAAACAAAGCAACTTGATGCCCAGCTTCTTCAAGCATTTTCGCAAGCAGCGGCCCAGGCCCACAGCCAAAATCTAAGCCTTGGCTTGGTATCACCAAACGTGCCAACAGTGGATCCGCCACTCGTGCTAGAAAGCGACGATAGCCTTCATCGGCCAGATCGTTTTCATGGCTATCATAAATGGCCTTTTCTTGAGCTGGTGTTAATCTCGACTTGGGATCAACCATCACCAACTGGCAGGTTTGACATTGCCAGTACAGTCGATACTTGTCTTGATGGTAGGCTTCAAGCTGATTACCTTGGCACAGGCCACAACTGAATAGAGTTGAATCTTGCAATGGTCAACAGTGATTGCTTAATAAGGCGGCTATTGTATCAGGTATAATAGAGGCAACCAAATAAAAAGGCGGCAGAGATCACTCTCTACCGCCTACTAATCTGAGCGTCACAACTGGACACTTCTCCCTTCGACTTTTAAGTCTTATTGTTATTCTTTTTATTTTATTGTCGTCCGTATTGTTTTTATTTTAGACTTCCATGACACTTTCCATATTGTTTTTATTATGAGACTTCCGTGATTTTCTTATTCTCGGTCTTCCTGACGCTTTCTTGATAGTCCTTCGTATCCAACTAGATACATAACTTTGCCACCTACGCTTCCGTATCGAATTGTCCCTTTTTTTGTATTGCTTGGCGACAACGAATAATCTACGCTCCTGAGCTTGAGTTACAACTGTTTAATAACAAATTTCTTACCTTAATTTTTTTAATTAAACAGAAAAAAGATGAATTACATAAACTTACACTGAACAAGAACTTAAAAATAAGCTAAAACTCACATATTGAACGAGCAAATATCTTACATTAAAAGTGAGATATATCTCACAACCTCAACAACAAAAAAAGGCAGCCTATGCTGCCCTTTTTTCAATAGTAAGAGTTTACACTGAGAGAGGTAAACTCACTATACGACTTTAGTGTAGACCACCTAAGTACTTAGATAATACTTCGATGTCTTTGTCTGTAAGCTTCTGCGCAATATCACGCATCATACCATTCATGTCGTTGTTACGAGTGCCATCACGGAACTTCTCAAGCTGTGATTTGATGTACTCAGGGTGCTGGAATGACACTTTAGGGAACTTAGCTAAAGAAGTACCGTTACCACGAGGACCGTGACACGCAGCGCAAGCTGGAATACCACGCTCAGCATCACCGGCTTTATATAGCTTCTGACCTACAGCAACAACATCTTCCGGCGTTGAACCAGCAGACATAGATAAAGAAGAGAAATATGCGGCTAAATCTTTCATATCTTGATCTGACAGCGGCATAGCCATACCACTCATCACAGGATCCATACGCCCTTCTTTACCACCAGACGTCATACCTAGCTTAAACTCTTGTAGCTGCTTATAGATATAATCTGCATGCTGACCTGCGATTTTAGGATACATAGTCACAGGGGCATTGCCATCTGGACCGTGACATGCTGCACACGTTGCAGACTTTGCTTTACCTGCTTCCGCGTCACCATCGAATGCCGATGCGTTGCTTGCTGACAACGTACCAAGCAACATTGTTAAAGTTAATGCTATTTTTTTCATGGTAAATTCTCTGTTTCCGACCCTGTAATTTGTACCCTCGCGAACAAAGTCGCTCTCTTCATTGCTCGGGCAAATAATACCAATCAGTACTAATTAGGTTGTTATGTTAATCAGATGAATCATACATGCAAACTTAGCAAATATAACGCCAAACAGCACCGATCCATCTAAATACGCCTTGCTCAGTAGTGACTACTGATAGGTATACACTTTAGATTGACATTGCAATTTCTACATTCTACACGATATTACTTTCTCTGGCACGTTTTCTGCCCATATTAAGCTTATAATTTATAGGGACTTGACCTAGATTAATTAATATTGGGACGGACGCTTCGACCAATTAGCGACAAAAGCGTCGTTTAGAACAAACCTCACAATGCTTTTGGTTTCCGTCATACTGTTATAAAATACGCAATTCCATCCGCGAAAGTTTAATCAGTTAGGAGTCAGCGTGCTAAAATCTCGCGTTAAATACAATCAGGCACAATTTATCACAAGTGCCCCAGATATCAGTAAACTGCCACCAGACACTGGAATTGAAGTTGCTTTTGCGGGTCGTTCTAACGCTGGTAAGTCGAGCGCGCTCAATACGCTTACAGACCAAAAACTGGCGCGCACCAGTAAAACACCTGGCCGGACTCAGCTTATTAATACTTTTTCTCTAGGTGAAGATCAGCGTTTGATTGATTTACCTGGCTATGGCTTTGCAAAAGTCCCGTTAGAGATGAAGAAGAAATGGCAAAAGGCATTAGGTGAATATTTACAACGCCGAAAATGTCTTAAAGGGATTGTGGTATTAATGGATATTCGTCACCCTCTTAAAGATCTCGATATGGATCTCATCAACTGGGCGACTGGCAGCAATATACCAGTATTGGCGTTGTTGACTAAAGCCGATAAGCTAAAACAAGGTAAGCGCAAAGCAGAAGTACTACAAGTACGCCGTGCGCTAGCTGAAATAGACGGTGATATCACCGTTCACGCGTTTTCTTCTTTGAAAGGCATCGGGTTAAACGAATTGGCGTGGAAACTGGACGATTGGTACTTAGGTCCATTTGTGAAAGAAGTTCAAGAAGAAGCGAGCGAGTAACCTAAGCGCTAACGTAAGGCGCGCTTAGCTAAGATAAAAGCGCGTCTTTGCCGACTTCAGATAAAAGCCTTTTTCATCTTCCTCGAGCAGTTCAGCCCACTGATAATAGACATTTCGTGAAATTCTAGCGGTTAAACCATAATTGAGTGTGAGAAATGGAATATCTCCCCCATTAACATGCTCAAGGGCTAATGGAAACACATCACAAATGGGCCATTCACGGCCTAAATTATCTATCGCGATAATACAAGGTGATAACTCCAAAGCCGATGCTTCATCACAGTAACGCCATTGCTCGATAATAAAAGGATGAGCAAGCACCTCTATCTCACAACTTTCTGCTGGGGTTTTTAACCAATACTGTTGACCATCAAAGGTTAAAACACTAGCAAACAAGGCAACAAGCGATTGCCGTTTAATTTCACGCCCTTGATGAAACCAACGGCCATCCGCCGCAATTTTGATGTCAGAAAAACCGCACGACGGCGCCGACCAATTTTCGGTCGGCGCATGAGTCGTAACATACTGTTTGATTAACGCATCAATTTTGTTCATCAAAAACCAAGTTGAAGCTAACAGGCACGCTAGTCGCGATAGTCTTCAGACCCGCGATTTCTCGTAGCGCTTCAATCCCTTTATCTAACCCAAACTGCTTAGAATCGAGAATAAATGCATGTACCGGTGTAACCACCAAGCCATTAGCACTTTTCGTTATCAATAAGTCTAGGCTGATCTTTTGGATCTGACCATGCAGTGTCAATGTTGCTGTTACATCATTGATTTTTTGTGTACCTGCTTTGAGTTTAGCAAGCACTTCAGAAACATCAGCGTTGACTTTAGCCTTTGGGTGTTGCGCTACATTGAACAGCATCTTTTGCATGCGTTCATTACGGATCGGGATCATCGTTTCAACGCTGGCCAGATCAATATTAACTTCAAGCTCGCCTTTAGCAGATAATGTACTATCTATCGTTTTAAAATGATGTACTTCTGCAACGCTAGTCTGTTTCACAGACACAAAACTAACATCGCTTTGTTGTTGATTAAATTGCCAAGCAGCGAACGCCTGAGAAGAAATAAGTGCACTACCTAAAAGAAGGTACTTTAGCATGACGACTTCCTTATTAAATGAGAGTGAATTGCATTTGAGCGCTCAGTGTAAAACGCAGTGCAAATTAAATAAACCTTTAATCATAAACTCGTCGTTATGTTGGAATACTTTTACGCTCATTGTAATCATTTTACAGCGGGAAAATAGCTTTAGTAGCCAAGCAAAAATTTTGCGATTTAGTTATCCTAAACAAAAAATTTTTAACGAAGATAATAGGGGTTTCACCTGCACATTGATTGGGGAATTACATCAATTGGTATCATCTTTGAGAAGAGAAGAAAAAGACGGCCCGTAAAAATTACGAGCCGCTATAGCAATCTGGGGAGAAGCTATCAATACACTGTATCCTCTTTCGAGAGATACATCATCAACAGGATGTCCTACAGGATGAGGACGGCGCGAACTCTAACAAATAGACGTCCAGAAATAAACACCAAAAGGCAAAACTTGAGCCAATTTGATAAACTTTCAACGTTAATTTGTTTTTTGTTACTAGGGATTAACAGAAGCTACAAAATTAAGACGCTATGCTGCTAGTGTATACTTGCAAACAAGAATGAATGGAGTTGCACTAGTGTGCAACTCGGGTAGATTTTAATATCGACTAGTGTGCTTGTTCCCAGTTATCACCACTGTCAGCTTCAACTAATAACGGTACATCAAGTACTGCCGCAGCGCTCATCAACTCACAGATTTTTTCACTGTATTCGGCAACTTTATCACTGTGTACTTCAAACACTAATTCATCGTGCACTTGCATGAGCAATTGGATATCATTGCTATCACAGCTTTGTAGCCATTCATCCACTTTAATCATCGCCTTTTTGATGATATCCGCCGCAGTGCCCTGCATCGGTGCGTTGATGGCTGCACGTTCTGCTGCTTTTCTGCGAGCGCCATTACGCGCATTGATATCCGGTAGATACAAGCGGCGACCGAATAAGGTTTCTACATACCCTTTATCAGCAGCCTCTTCACGCGTGCGCTCCATATACTCTAATACACCTGGGAAGCGTTCAAAGTACATATCCATATAATGTTGCGCTTCATTTATTGGAATATCTAACTGACGTGACAGACCAAACGCACTCATGCCATAGATCAGACCAAAGTTAACCGCTTTGGCTTTTCGGCGCATATCAGAAGTCACTTCCTCAAGCGGCACGGAAAACACTTCAGACGCTGTTGCACTGTGTACATCTTTACCTTCAGCAAAGGCACTCAACAACCCTTTGTCTTGTGACAAATGTGCCATGATCCTAAGCTCGATTTGGCTGTAATCCGCCGCGACGATTTTTTTATTATTGTCGGCAACAAATGCCTGACGAATACGACGTCCCGCTTCATTACGGATCGGAATATTTTGCAAGTTAGGATCGCTTGAGCTTAGACGGCCCGTTGCAGTAACGGCTTGATGATAAGAAGTGTGCACGCGACCGGTATCCGCATTAACCAATTTTGGTAATTTGTCGGTATAGGTTGATTTCAGCTTAGCCAAGCCACGGTGCTCAATAATAAGTTTTGGCAGTGGATAATCATGCGCCAACTCTTGTAGCACTTCTTCGGCTGTTGAAGGCGCGCCTTTTGGCGTTTTCTTAATCACTGGTAGCTCAAGTTTGTCGAACAATATCGCTTGTAGTTGCTTTGTTGAACTCAGGTTGAACTCCTCACCTGCAATTTCAAAAGCTTGTTGTTCAAGCTCACCTAAGCGTTTTTCAATCTCGATACTTTGCTTCGCTAGCATATCGCCATCGATGTGCACACCAGTGCGTTCAATGCGAGAAAGTACGCTCAGCAGCGGTAATTCAATCTCTGTAAATACCTGCTTAAGGCGATTTTCTTTTTCAATTAACGGCCAGAGGTGTTGATGCAATCTCAGTGTAATATCAGCGTCTTCCGCTGCATAAGGCGCCGCCTTTTCTAGCTCAATTTGGTTAAAGGTCAGTTGGTTCTTACCTTTGCCTGCGATGTCTTCAAAGCTAATGGTTTTATGGCCTAAATATTTTAGCGCCAAGGAGTCCATATCGTGACGAGTTCCTACGCTGTTAAATACGTAAGACTCCAACATGGTATCAAAAGCGATCCCTTGCAGTTCAAGCCCGGCACGGGCAAGCACACTTTGATCATATTTTAAATTTTGGCCCACTTTTTTGATCTGAGGATCAGCAAGTAGCGGTGCCATGATCTCAAACACCATGTCTTGAGAAAGCTGCTCAGGTGCTCCCACATAGTCGTGATTGATTGGTAAGTAAGCCGCTTCGCCCGGTGCAACCGCAAAGCTCATTCCAACTAGATCCGCCTGCATATAGTTAACACTGGTGGTTTCAGTATCAAAAGCGATGAGCTGGGCTGCTTTTAACTTAGTTACCCAGTCATCAAGCTGTGCTTTTGTCAAAATGGTCTCGTATTGGGTGTCGACCTGCGCCGCTGCAGGTGCCGACCCTTCAGCCTCCACATCAACGATGTCAGCTTGTGACTGACCATCCAGCAATTCAGCTAACCAACGCTTAAATTCACACTGACCATATAGCTCGATTAAGCGATCTTTATCCATCTCAGCTATTTTAAATTGCTCTAAGTCTTGCTCTACTTCACAATCCAGCTTAATGGTGGCTAATTCATACGACAGTTTTAGCTGCTCTTGGTGTTCCTCTAGTTTTTTCGCCATGGTTTTTGAGCCACGAAAACCTAAATCAGCAATTTTGTCTAAGTTTTCGTAGAGCGAATCGATAGAGCCTAACCCCTGTAGCATCGCCAATGCCGTTTTTTCACCAACGCCAGGTACGCCCGGAATATTATCGACCTTATCTCCCATTAACGCGAGATAGTCGATGATCAAGTCAGGACCAATACCAAACTTATCCACTACCCCTTCAGGGTCTAAGATCGTATTCGTCATTGTGTTGATCAACGTGACATGTTCATTGACCAATTGCGCCATATCCTTATCACCAGTGCTGATTAGCACATGTCGACTTTGCTCTGACGCTATTTTAGAGAATGTACCGATCACGTCATCGGCCTCGACACCACTTATACTTACCAGTGGCAAGCCCATTGCCTTAATTATTTCGTGGATCGGCTCAATTTGCGTTCTCAGATCATCCGGCATAGGCGGGCGATGCGCTTTATACTCGCTATACATTTCGTTGCGGAAAGTGGGCCCTTTAGCGTCAAAGACTACTACCATATGACTTGGTTGATATTGCTTAAGCAAACTCTTAAGCATATTGATCACACCGTAGATCGCACCAGTTGCTTCACCTTTTGAATTTGTTAAATGTGGTGGCGCATGATAAGCACGAAATAAATAGGAAGAACCATCAACCAAGATCAACGGATTTTGAGGGATCTGAGACATAAATATTGGATCCTAAATTAGTCTTTTGTGGAGTAGAATGTAAGGATGCCACAAGGCACAAGATAAAACGAGTTTCGCGTTATCTCATCATTTAGATAAATCGTGCTGCACCTGTGGATAACTTTGTAGACAAACACGAAAAATCGCTCCTGAACTTTGATTTAAAAGTTAGAGTGAGAATTAAAACCTTGATTTACTTGCGTTTTTTGTGCCTTTTTTATTGTTATTATCTTTACCGCTTTGTGGATAAAGAATTTTTTTAGTCACGCTTAACAAACTGGGTGAGTAAAAAATAGCCTGATTTTCTCAAGCGGAGGAGTATACTAACACAATTGATCAAAGATCATAGAAGATCCTTTATAATTTTTTAATTCGTGCATAATTCTTTTTATGCATATAGCGCGCATGATGTGACATTGAAGGGAGAAATGAATGAAAAAAGTAGCAGTAATTTTAAGTGGCTGTGGAGTATTCGACGGTGCCGAGATCCACGAGTCAGTATTAACACTACTCAATCTTGAAAAAGCAGGGGCAAGCTATCAGTGCTTTGCACCTAATATTGATCAATTCCATGTGATCAATCACATCACCGGTGAAGAACAAGATGAACGTCGTAATGTTCTTGTTGAAGCCGCCCGCATTGCACGCGGAGAAATTGTAGATCTGGAAACATTAAGTGCTGACGAATTCGATGCTTTGGTATTACCAGGAGGTTTTGGTGTAGCAAAGAATCTTTCTGATTTTGCTTTTAAAGGCGCAGACTCTACGATTCTTGAAAGCGTAAAGCGCGTATGTCGTGAGTTCAATCACCAGCAAAAGCCTATCGCTTATTTATGCATTGCGCCAGCACTCATTGCCCATATCCATACACCGGGTACACTCGCGACCATAGGTAATGATGTTGATACCGCAGCGGCAGTTAATACGCTTGGTGCAAAGCACGTGGATTGTGAAGTGACCGAGATCGTCGTTGATGACAATGAAAAAGTGATTAGTACACCGGCATATATGCTGGCGTCATCCATTCTTGAAGCCGCGACAGGCATCGAAAAGGCGGTGACGAAGTTAATCGAAATGGCCTAAAAGCGATCGATACAGGCTTTTCCTCGTATTAGTAGAAGAAAGCGTTAGGGCCGATCGACTCACATTTCGGCCTAACGTTATTGCAAATTTAGGCAAAAAAGCTTGCCCTAACGCAATAAATTAATGGTTTTAACCATTTATACTCAAGTTTACGTTTTATAAATGAACAGGTGACGTTATAATCCCAATAATTCCGTCATCCATTATCGTGATTGAACACGTTCAAACGAAGTGAGCAAGGTAAATGAAAAAACTTTCAGCAGCACTTTTATTGCTATCAACAGCCGCAGTTGCGCAACCATACGACAATTCTCTAACTGAAGAAGCGATTAAAAAACGTCTTCAGCCTATCGGCTCAGTATATTTAGCTGGCGCTGAAAGTGCAGCAGAAGCAGAGCCATCAGGACCTCGTTCAGGTGAGCAGGTATATCAAGCGGCATGTTTCGCTTGCCACGGCACAGGCGCACTAGGTGCACCAAAAACAGCTGACGATTGGGCACCTCGCCTAGCGAAAGGTTCAGACGTATTATTAGACCACGCAATTAACGGTTTTAACGCAATGCCTCCTCGCGGTACTTGTATGAACTGCTCGGATGATGAGATTGCAGCAGCAATCGATTTCATGACAAGCAAATAAGTATTTCAACTTCTCTATTTAGGGTAGAAAGACTTATTGGACAGTGCAGCGTTTATCGCTGCATTTTCGTCTCAATATAGTGCCATAAAAGCCGTGATTAGCACTGGCTTGATATCGCTTTATAAAGCGAACAGGAATGAGAAATTTACACTTGACCGCCTCGGCTAAAAGTGAAACTATTAAGCTCAATAATTAAACAACAATAAGAACTGGTTTCGTCATTGGAAGAGCCACAACAGCAGGTTAGGAGACTATCTCGGCGAACCGCCAGATTAGAGTCTTTACTCAAAAAGTATAAAAGAAAGTCTCAACTTCAATACACATTAATTCAGTTATCAGAACAGGCTAGCACTGTTGCTGAGCTTACCCTCTTGTATCCCGCAATCCACAATATTCTATCTCAATATTTACCTAGCAAAAGCTTTTACGTTGTCCTGCAAAATCGCTTTACTCAAGCGCTTGAACTATCGTATTTTGTTGATGAGAAAGACGGTATTTCTGTCCCACTTCATGAAGCACATCACTTTAAAGATGGTGTGACTGGTTTTGTATTTAAAACCGGCGAAACCGTTTATCTCACCAAAGATGACATGCTATCGCGAGCCAATGCTGGCGAGTTTAAGATAATGGGCAGTCAAGCGGAGCATTGGGTGGGTGTACCTATCTATCGCGACGGCGCAATTATTGGCGTTATGGTATCGCAAAGCTACGAAGCAGAGCAATCCTACAGCGATCATCAAGTTGAATTGCTTGAAGTAATGTCTCTGTATCTGGCCACGGCGATTGAACGCGTTAAAAAGCGTGAGTTACTAGAGTCTGAAGTAAAAATTCGCACGCGGGCACTAATGCAAAGTAATGAAGCACTTAATAAAGAGATAGAAAACCGCAAGCGCGCGCTAGAAAGACAGCAAATCTTATTTAAGATTTCTGAATTAGCAACCCAGTTCTCCGATATTGACGATGTTTACCAACAAGTTCACGACATTATTCGCTCTATTACTTTTGCCGACAACCTCTATATAGCGCTTTACGATAAAGAGACGAATTGGCTTACCTTTCCGTATAGTGTTGATGAAAAAACCAGTTATAACCCTCGTCCATTTGCAAAAGGGTATAGTGAGCTGGTCATTCGTACTGAGCAAAGCCAGTTAATAGACAGTACCCGGGCCAAAGCCTTAGCACTCGAGGGCACAGTAGAGCGCCCCGCAGGCTATAATCACAAGCTTGCTGCAACCAGTTGGCTTGGTGCACCATTAAAAACAGCTACTGGCGTCATCGGCCTGATCGCATGTCAGGCTTATGAGCACAAACACGAATTTAATTATGATGATGTTGAGCTGATCTCTTTTGTATCTAATCAGATTGCCTCTGTATTACAAACACATCTAGCGAACCAAGCGCTTAAGATCAGTCACCAGCAGTTAGAACATCGAGTTGCGGAAAAAACTAAAGAGCTACAACAAGCCAATTTACACCTGCAAATGCAGATGGAAGAGCGCAAAAAGATTGAGCAACAGCTTTATCATGATGCTCATCATGATTCACTCACGGGTCTTCCAAACCGTAGTTTGTTTTTAACTCAGCTTGAAAAGACGCTGAAGAAACATCATCGTTATCCCGAAGATAACTTTGCCGTTCTTTTTATTGATTTAGATAAATTTAAAGACATTAATGATGAATTAGGTCACCAAGCTGGCGATCAGTTTTTGGTGTGGGTGGCACAGTCATTCTTAGAGTGTATTCGTGAACACGATTTATTAGCTCGACTTGCTGGTGATGAATTCGTGATCTTACTTGATCACCTAACCGATCGTCAGCAAGCGGAAGATGTCGCCAAGCGTATTATCAAAGTCATGCAGCAACCTTTCTGTTTGAAGGGAGTATGCATGCAAAGCGGTGCCAGCATAGGGATCACCTACAGTAATAAGCTATACCGTAACACCGATGAAATTATCAGAGATGCCGATGCGGCAATGTACTATGCTAAAAACGCTGGCCGTGGTCGCTATGAATTTTATCATCCATTGCTAACCGCAAGCTCAAATGCTCAAAAGCAGCAAGAGCAGCATCACTTAGATAAGCTCCCTACCCACTTCCGCTGTACGGAAATCGTGAACTGGTCTGATAACGCCCAGCCAATTGGCTTTTTGGAAGCCTTTGGCGAGCATCCAGTGTTAGGCAGCACCAGTTTTGACATTCTGAAAAAGTTTGCAGCAGAAAAATCTCAACTGCTTGAAATTGAATTGCACCTACTTAACAAAGCGCAAGAAATAGCCCTTAGCCGCGATGAAGATATGCTATTTGGTTGTTCAGCAATGTTACTAGAAAGCGCACACTTTGACGCGCTAAAGCAGCAGCTTAAGCGGCAAGACAAAACACTTTGTTTACTCTTCGAAGAAAGCGAAATTCGCTTTGCTTCTAGTCAGCAAGTATTAAATCTCAGAGCCTTGGCCGATATGGGGATCCCTATTGGGCTGAATAATTTTGGTAAAGATCGCTGCGATCTAACCCTAATTAGCCAAGTTGACTTTACCTATGTCTTATTAAGCTCGACGTTTAGTAAACGCGTCTTACAGCAAACAAGTTATGAGGTTCAATTACAAGGTATTTTAGCCGTTACTAAGGTGAAGAATATTAAGGTTATCGCCCGAGGTCCTGCGATTTTAAACTTTAGAAGCTTGCTGGAAAAGCATGGCTTGCAGTTGTTTTTTGGCAAACAGCAAATGCTGGATAAGGGCAATGAACGTGTAGCCTTTATCCAGAGTTTTGATAACGAATCAGTCCCGTCTTAGCATTGCCCGTAAATTCGCAACGTTAGACTTTCCTTTTTCCATTCGTTCTGCCTGTGTCGCCACAGGCTTTTTCCCTTCAATTTGTAAATCATCTTGCGGCAATTCTTGTACAAAGCGACTCAGCTCTGGGGTGATCTGCTCGCCAAATTGACGACGACTCTTGGTATAAGTCAATGTTAAGGTTTGCTGAGCTCGAGTTATGCCAACATAGGCCAAACGCCTTTCCTCTTCGACATTATCTTCGTCGATACTCGTTTGATGGGGTAGTAACCCTTCTTCCATCCCCACCATAAATACGTGCGGATATTCAAGACCTTTGGAGGCATGCAGCGTTAATAACTGTACTGCATCTGAGTCATCTTCCTCTTCATTGCGCTCAAGCATATCTCTTAACGTCAGTTTACTTACCACTTCTGGCAATGTCATGGCGGGGTTATCAGCATCTCCCGTAAGCATATCACTTATCCAACGGTATAGTTCTGATACGTTTTTCATCCGCATTTCCGCCGCTTTAGCGCTGGGAGATGACTCGTAAAGATAAGCTTCGTAATTAATTTCACGGATCATATCTTTTACCGCTTCCAAGGTATCTCCGCGGGTTGCTCGGTCGGAAAGCTCAACCACCCAGCGTGCAAATCCCATCAATGCATTTAAGCCACGACCCGCCAAGCGATCCGCGAGCTCTGCCTCAAAACACGCCGCAAATAGACTGATATGGCGTTCGTTGGCAAAGCTACCTAGCTTTTCTAATGTCACCGGGCCAATCTCGCGTCGTGGGGTATTGACGATACGTAAAAATGCGTTGTCATCATCTTGGTTCACTAAGAATCGTAAATAAGCCATGATGTCTTTGATTTCACTGCGTGCAAAGAACGACATACCGCCACTAATTTTGTATGGAATGCGGTTGGTCATGAGTGCCTTTTCAAACACTCGAGCTTGGTGATTTCCACGATAAAGCAATGCGTAGTCGCGATAGCTGGTACGTTTCATAAACTTGTGTGAAATGATCTCCGCGACCACACGCTCCGCTTCATGTTCTTCGTCACGGGTCGCTATCACACGGATCGGGTCGCCATACCCCAGTTCACTAAACAGTTGTTTATCAAATTCATGGGGATTGTTGGCGATAAGAATATTCGCGGCCTTTAGGATCCGCCCTGCACTACGGTAGTTTTGCTCCAACTTGATAAGTCTTAGGCCCGGGAAGTCTTTGCTCAGCAGCACTAAGTTTTGCGGTTTAGCGCCACGCCATGAATAGATAGACTGATCATCGTCACCAACCACCGTAAAACGTGCGCGCTCACCAACTAGCAGTTTCACTAACTGATACTGGCTGGTATTGGTATCTTGATACTCATCCACCAGCAAATAGCGGAATCGTTGCTGCCAGCGCTCTCTCACATCAACCGACTGATTCAAAAGCAAAGTTGGGATCATAATAAGATCATCAAAGTCTAACGCATTGTAAGCACGCAGCTGCGTTTGATAACGCGCATAAAGCTGAGCGAATAGCGCTTTTTGTGGCTCTCGCGCTTCTCGAATAGCACGCTCTGGCAAAATAAGCTCGTTCTTCCAGTTGCCAATCTGCATTTTCAGCAAGTTGAGTAAGTCTTTATCACGCTCAAGCTCTTTTTCAGTGAGTTCACTTAACAACTGATTTGTGTCTTGATCATCAAACAAGGAAAAGCCTGGTTTATACCCTAAGGTCTTGACCTCTTTTTTAATGATTTCCAGCCCTAATGTATGGAATGTCGACACCCACAAACCCTTAGCTTCTTGCTTGCCCAAAGTTTGTGCCACACGTTCACGCATTTCTTTCGCCGCTTTGTTGGTAAAGGTGACCGCAGCGATATTCTTTGCTTTGTATTCACACTGCTGCACTAGGTAGGCAATTTTATTGGTAATAACCCGGGTTTTACCTGAGCCCGCCCCTGCCAACACAAGGCATGGACCACTGATATATTTTACCGCTTCGTCTTGTTTTGGGTTGAGCTTCATGCAACTAATCCGGTTATCTTCTCGCTTGGCACAATGTTGGCAACAACTGTCAGTGCTGAGGGGTTGAGGAATTCTTATAAACTAAGCACGCTAGTTTACCGTATCCATGTAAAACTATGAAGCGAACCTTTCCCGTCTGCGGCGCATAAGGTAAGATGGCCTTTGTATACTGACTCGCAAGCTAAGGTAAGAAGATGATTAATCCAGCCAAAATTGAAGAAATTGCTAAGCAAATTTCCAGTAATATGCCACAGGGCGTAAAGAATCTTGCTGAAACATTTGAAGCAAGAACGAAACAGGCGATCCAGAGCAAATTATCAGAAATGGATTTTGTTAGCAGAGAAGAGTTTGATATTCAAAGCAAAGTGCTGATCCGCACGCGTGAAAAATTGGTTGAACTTGAAGAAAAAGTAGCGCAGTTAGAAGCACAACTTGCCAGCCAAGCATCCGACTCGCAGGAATAAGCAACCAAAGCTTCGGATAGTAAAGCGTGCGCTTGTGGCGCACGCAATCTCTAAGCTCTGTTAAACCTAGCAATAGCGCTGATTCACACCAAGCAGAGATTTTTCATAGCAAAGTGACAGTTGCTGCATATCTTCTACGGCGTTCACCACCTCATTCAAGAGACCATCAGCAAGGCCATAGACCCATCCGTGTACCGTCAAAGCTTGACCTCGCTGCCAAGCATCTTGAACGATATTGCTCTGACACACGTTGCGCACCTGTTCAACCACATTTAGCTCACAAAGCGCCGCACACTGCTTTTCTTTGCTCACTTGTTCAATAATCGCTTGGTGTTTCTCTTTCACATCAGCGACATGACGCAGCCAGTTATCGATCAGACCAAACTTAGCGTTATCGAGTACGGCTTGCACTCCGCCACAACCGTAGTGACCGACCACCATAATGTGATCCACTTTGAGCACCTCAACCGCATACTGCATGACCGACAAACAATTATGATCGGTATGCACCACGACATTGGCAACATTGCGGTGAACAAACAACTCTCCGGGCATTAAGTCAACAATCTCGTTGGCAGGCACACGAGAGTCAGAGCAGCCAATCCATAGATAATCTGGATTCTGTTGTTGCGACAGTTTTTTGAAAAACTCAGGATCACTGGCATTGGTGCGATCTGCCCACTGTTTATTATTATCGAGTAAGTGACTCAGTGGACTTGGGCTCGTATTACACATTAATGGTTCTCCGACTGACGTTCAGCCTGTATCAAAATATTCCTTGGGGTGAGTGACTTTTCACAAAAAGTACTAAGGGTGACATCATACCCAGCTGCTTGCAGATATAAAACCCTATCCAGGACCAACCAGATCTCAATCGCGCGACGAAACACGTGTCGTACTAACTCAATTCTGTCCGTTACTTGTTTTCGTTCACGCCCAATACGTTCATATCGGTCAAAATCAATTCCATCAGGCAGAACGAGCTGCTTCTGCTCAGCTGCCCAATAACAGAATTCACTAAACGCCCCCGAAAAAATAGCCTTATTGACCGAAGGCACACTCACGTAATGTTTATCTGCGGTAAGTTCTCTGCGCAGCGCATCAAACCCTAAGCGCCAACTCACCTCTTTTTTACGTACTTGTGCCACTCTCCCGGGCGCTGTAACTGTCTCTTGCAGCGCTAGCTTCATATCGTGATGAGACAAATTGAGCTGACTTTGCTGTGCTTCAACGCTCATGGCTTGATAATTAGGTGGCGTAAATAAGTGATAGCAACACGGAGAAAGCGATAGCTTTTTCATGCCATTCGCCACCGCTTGGTGCATAAATACACGATGTAATTCGCCACATGCATGTAGTGCAATGCCATGGCGATTTTCAACAAAGTGGCGATGTGTGTCATCTTTCAACACGTCGGCACAATGAAAATGCAGGTTTAGATTTTGTCGCTTCGCGCTTTCCTCTCCTTGTCGGCATAGATCCGCTTGAAGCTCAATACTGTTCACTTCAGGCGCACCACGATAAGAAAGCAGTCGACCTAAATGGCCTTTACCTGCGCACCATTCTAGTACCGATGCTTTGGTTTCGTTTATTGCGGCAACAAAGTCTTGGAGTTGCTCCAGTTTACGTCCTTTTATACCATTGCTCAGCCAAAATGGTAACTCATCTCTGTGGCCCACTTTTTGCGGTAAAGCACTTAAGACCGTAAGTTGTTCAAGTTCGGGAATATAGCGACTAAAAAAAGTAAAAAGGGCATCAGTGTCACTGTCTAATGTTGATACTGCATCGTCGCTTAACCGCAATAATTCAGATTGCAGTTGTGGCCAAGGAATAGTGAGATGCTCAAAAGCAACGACTTGCCAATATTGTCGGGTATCGAATAATAATTTATCTAGAAGTTGAAAGCGTTTGCTCGGTTCCACAATGGCCACGGTTGTCAGGGAAACAATACCCTTATTCTAGCGTAATTGTTGATGATATTTACGAGAAAAAATTAAGTGGATATACATAGGGATACAAACCAATGTCAAAATCGCTGCAATAATCAACACCCAAGATAACTTAGGTTGTTCATTCTTCACTTCTGAATAAATAAAGCGCGCTTTGTGTTCATGAAATTGACTCACATCTAAGTGATATAGCTGTGCTATCCATTGCCATTTTGCCGTCGACATTGTTCCAATTGGAATATTAGCCACCTTTATGAACTCCCTTAACTTCTCTGCCTCAAATGCGAGCTGTTCCAAGGATTTTTGGGTAGCGTACTGCTGCTTAGTTATCGCTAAGGTTTCTTCTAGATGTAACATAGCGTATCGCCAACCTTTAAGGCTCGCACGACGAAAGCGTTTAACAAGCTCAGGACGGTTTTCTAGTACGCTTTCCGTAGTAAAGAGCACATCAGCATAAACGTTTAAACCAAACTGCTTAGGGCAAATTTCACGGATTGATAGACCGCTTTGCTGTAATGCATAGGGCTCATTGGTGCTATAAACTTGCATCGCATCAAATTTACCCGCGATAAAGTCTTTCAGTGGCTCACTGCCTGAATACAAGCGCATGTTTTGTGTATTGACGCCGGCACGTTGCAACATCATGAGCAACTCACCGTTTTCTGTGTGTCCTAAATGACTGAGGCGTTTCCCCTGAAAATCTCGGGGAACATAAATATCGCTGTCGGCTCTTACCACCCAACAATAAGGAGAAGACTGCAGTATTGCAGCAAGTGCCACAAAGGGTTTACCGTTGAGCCTTTGTTTCAGTAGACCTGAGTGAAACACACCGAACTGTGCTTGCCCGTATAACACGCGAAAATCAACGTTAGGATTATTGGGATCAGCAGGAAGAATATGAACGTCTAACCCTTCCCTGTGATAAAACCCTTTTTCCTTTGCCATATAGTAACCAGCAAACTGAAATTGATGCGTCCACTTTAACTGTAATGTGACTTTTTCAAGAGCGGCAACTTGTATGCTAAACAAGAGAAGTAATAACGCAGCATAGTAATGAAACATCGTATCCTTGCGTTTTTTTAGCTAATAATAGCTAACTATAGTTTAAGGTGCTCAAGCTGCCATTAAGATTGGGTAAGTATTGAATATGGCAGTGAGTAAAGTACTACTTTAACTGACTAGGGTTCAAAGCAGTTGTACGTTGCAATTCTCTATATGTGTACCTAGTATGTTCTTAAGGTGATGATAGATCTGCTCTTGGCTGCCTTTGCACATAATGTCATAGCCATTACCATTGTTCTTCTCGATGATCCCAAGGTAATTATCATCAATAGCGACAGACTCAACTTGCGTTATTGGCATCATAATTTTATTTGCCCCGTAGATGAGCATTAACTTCTCGCCCTCTTTTAATAACATTTGCTCTGGGCGTCTGTTGGTACCGATATCACCTTGGAGTACGACCGATATCACTGTAATTGCAAACGCAATTGGCAAGAAAAGTGTGTGTTCGATCAGATCTGGCCAAAGCGCGCTCGCACCAAAATATAAGCCCGCAAGTAATACAAGCCTTGTAACCAACGTTATGAAGATGTCCTTGTTTTTTCTTTTTCTAATCATGTAATCCACTGATAAAATTAGATACTTTCATGACCAGCGTACCTAAATCAGTACTTATTATCCAGCCTTTTGCTTTGCTAACTGCTCGCCATGCAAAAAGCGTGTAAAACACGGGTTATCTGTTTCTTCTTGAAACTGATACGCTAACTTTGCAAGATGTTCATCAAAGCGCTCATAATCACTGGGCTCAACTTCAAAAGCGGCTAACACATTGCCTTGTGCCGCACCGTGATTGCGATAATGAAATAAAGTAATATTCCAATTACAGCCGAGCATGTCTAAAAAGCGCGCTAATGCGCCTGGATATTCAGGAAATTCAAACCGCAGCAAACGTTCATTCATGACGCTTGGTGGTTTGCCGCCCACCATATATCTCACATGTAACTTTGCCAGTTCGTTATCTGATAAGTCGTCAAACAGATAGCCATTTTGATGCAACGAGGAGGTTAACTCAGTTAACTCTTGTTGGCCATTTCTAAGCCCGACACCAACAAAAATTTGCGCTTCGCCACAGCCGGCATAGCGATAGTTAAACTCAGTGATCGCTCGGCCACCAAGAGAGTGACAAAAACGCTTAAAGCTGCCTTTTTCCTCAGGGATAGTCACCCCGAGCAATGCTTCATGTTTAGCACCTAGCGCCGTTCTTTCGGCGATATATCTCAACCGATCGAAGTTTAAATTAGCGCCTGACAAGATAGCCGCAACACTCAGCCCCTTTTCACCCGTTTGCGTAAGCCATTTTTTCAAACCCGCGGTTGATAAAGCACCAGAAGGCTCTGCAGTTGCTCTCGTCTCAACAAAAATATCTTGAACCGCCGCACAAATTTCATCGGCATTAACCGTCACTACTTCATCACAGAACTTTTGTGCTAACCGAAAAGTTTCTGTGCCAATAAGCTTCACCGCTACGCCGTCCGCAAAACCACCGACTCGTTCAAGCTCCACGGGTTTTCCAGCTTCAAGCGCGGCTTTAAGGCATGCGCTGTCCTCAGCTTCTACCCCAATAATACGGATATCAGGGCGAAGTGACTTCAAATACACCGCCATTCCCGCAAGCAAACCACCACCACCTACGGGAATAAATACGACGTCTAGCTCATCAAGCTGTTGAATTAACTCTCGCGCCACCGTACCTTGGCCGATGATCACATCTTTATCATCAAATGGCGGGACAAAAACACCACTTTGCGCTGCACAAAGATCTAGCGCGTATTGCTTTGCCGCATCAAAATGATGGCCGTGTAAGATCACTTCGCCACCCAGCTTACGAACCGCGTTGACCTTGATCTCTGGCGTAGTCACAGGCATTACAATGGTGGCGTGCTGACCTAGATGTGTTGCACTTAGTGCAACCCCTTGAGCATGATTACCCGCAGAAGCGGTATACACCCGCGCTCCTTTCGGCAACTGACGGAGCTTGTTATACGCCCCACGCAATTTGAAAGAATAGACCGGCTGTTGGTCTTCTCTTTTTAGCCAAATTTGATTACCAAGCTGGGCTGACATTTGCTCTAATTGATTCACTTGCGTTACCTCAACGAGCGGTGCCACATTCGCCTGAATTATGGCTCTAAAGTAATCAAGCTCTTGGGAAACCATCGCTAGCCTAACTCCTCTAGTTTTTGTAAGTCACGTACCGCGCCTTTGTCTGCACTCGTTGCTAGCAGTGCATAGGCTTTTAGCGCGGGACTCACATAACGTTCTCTGTTAACTGGTTTGTACGCTTCTTTGCCACGAGCTAGTTGCTTTTCATGGCGCAGCGCCAACTCGGTGTCGTCCAGTTTAACGTCAATACTGCGGTTATAGATGTCGATAGCGACAACATCGCCGTTTTCAACCAGCGCCAAATTGCCACCACTGGCAGCCTCTGGAGACGCATGGCCAATAGAAAGTCCTGAAGTACCGCCAGAAAAACGACCATCGGTAAGTAAAGCGCAGTCTTTATCTAGCCCCATCGATTTAAGATAGCTAGTTGGGTACAGCATTTCTTGCATACCCGGACCACCTTTAGGCCCTTCGTAGCGAATGATCACTACATCACCTTTCTTAACTTGGCCACCCAGTATCCCCTCTACGGCATCGTCTTGAGATTCAAATACTACAGCGGGCCCCGTAAAGCGCAGCATTTCATCGGCCACCCCGGCACTTTTCACAATACAACCATCAGGCGCTAAGTTACCTTTCAATACTGCAAGGCCGCCATCTTGCCTAAAGGCATGCTCGATGGAGCGAATACAGCCGCCTTCACGGTCTAAATCAAGCTCGTCCCAGCGATACTCTTGGCTCATAGCTTGGGTCGTGCGGATCCCAGCTGGTCCCGCGCGATAGAAAGTTTGTGCCCGTTCGTTATCACGGTCTGCGGCATTCCAGCGTGCGATAACTTCACCTAGATTTCCGCCAGCAACATGTCCCACCGACAAGTCCAATTTATTGCCTCTGGCCAGCTCGTTGAGAATGGCCATAATGCCGCCAGCACGGTGAACGTCTTCAATGTGATATTGTTGTGTTGCCGGAGCAACTTTACACAAAAACGGTGTGCTACGAGATAAGCGGTCTATGTCATTCATATCAAAATCGACAAAGCCCTCTTGCGCTGCCGCCAATAAATGCAGCACGGTATTGGATGAACCGCCCATCGCGATATCTAATGTCATGGCGTTCATAAATGCGGCTTGGTTAGCAATGTTGCGTGGCAGCACTTGCTCATTGTCTTTACCATAGTACTCATCACATAAAGCCATGATGCGCTTTGCAGCGCCTAAATACAGCTGTTGGCGGTCTTTGTGTGTCGCTAGTGTCGTACCATTACCAGGCAACGCTAAGCCCAGCGCTTCCAATAAACAGTTCATGGAGTTGGCAGTAAACATACCTGAACATGAACCACAAGTAGGACAAGCAGAGCGCTCAACTTGCTCAGAGTCTTCATCACTCACAGTTGGATCTGCGCCTTTCACCATAGCGTCGACAAGATCCAATTTTAGATCGATATCCGCTAAGCGAGTTTTTCCCGCTTCCATAGGACCGCCAGAAACAAAGATCACCGGAATATTCAACCGCAGTGCAGCAAGTAGCATGCCTGGGGTGATTTTGTCGCAGTTAGAAATGCAGACCATGGCATCAGCACAATGAGCGTTAACCATGTACTCTACCGAATCTGCAATTAAGTCTCGAGACGGAAGCGAGTAAAGCATGCCGCCGTGACCCATAGCGATACCATCATCGATGGCAATGGTATTAAATTCGCGAGGTACGCCTCCTGCTTCTGTTATCGCATCAGCCATCAATGCGCTAAGTTGATTGAGGTGAACATGACCCGGAACAAATTGGGTATATGAATTCACGACCGCAACGATCGGTTTATGGAAATCACTGTCCGTCATTCCCGTTGCTCGCCACAATGCACGAGCACCCGCGCGTTGTCTGCCCTCAGTAGTTGTCTTGCTCCGTAATTTAGCCATGCTTCACCTTTTTCTCGGCTATGCCGAGTTCCTCATTCCCACAATTTACAATGCGCTTTTGTTCGGGACGCTTGGCCCCGATACTAATAAAATTATTCGTTTACGTACTCTAACCAGCCATTTTCGTCATCTGTTTGACCTTTAACCAAAGCAAAATACGCCTGCTGTAACTCTTCTGTAATTGGACCACGACCGCCATTCCCCACCGTAATTTTGTCTACGCTGCGAACAGGTACTACTTCCGCTGCGGTACCAACCATAAAGAACTCATCAGCAAGATAAAGCGCTTCACGAGCGATCGGCTCTTCACGTGCTTCATAACCGCGTTTTTTCGCCAAATGGATGATAGTGTCGCGCGTGAGCCCAGGTAGAATACAAGCTGTGGTTGGCGGGGTATAAAGTACGCCTTTTTTCACCACAAACAGGTTCTCACCAGCGCCTTCGCTCAGGTAGCCATTAACATCAAGCGCGATCCCCTCAACATAACCATTACGCTTCGCCTCACCAGAAATAAGCTGTGAAGATAAATAGTTACCACCCGCTTTAGCCGCAGTAGGCATGGTGTTTGGTGCAAGGCGACTCCAAGAAGAAACACACACATCAACACCTTGCGCTAAGCCTTCTTCACCAAGGTATGCACCCCATTCCATCGCAGCAACGGTCATGTCTGCACGGTGCGATTTCGGATTTAAACCAAGGCCTACATGACCCAAAAATGCAAATGGACGAAGGTAAGCATTGGTAAAGTCATTTGCGCGGATCGTCTCTTTACACGCTGCGATTACTTCCTCTTTAGTAAAAGGAATTTCCATACGGTAGATCTTCGCAGAATCAAAGAGGCGTTGAATATGATCGGTTAAGCGGAAAACAGCTGGACCATTTGGCGTATCGTAAGCACGGATCCCTTCAAAAACTGAGCTGCCATAATGTAAAGCATGACTAAGCACATGGGTGGTCGCTTGAAAATAAGGAACCATTTCACCGTTATGCCAAATTACTTCTGATGTTTGTGTCATTGTTAACTACCTTAATTCTTCTAAATTGCCTGTTTCTGTAGTGTATGCAAGTCAACCGCTTGCACTTCTACTAGCTTACTCAGTTGTGAGGTTAATAAATAGATAGGTTTGTCACTATCTACGGTCATTTTGACGTGGAATAAGTCATCTTGACCTTGTAATTCCAAATTCGTTAAGCGAAATCCGCGATGTCTGGCTACGCGTAAAAAGCGCTCCACTGCGATGCTCTGTTGTTTTACTGCAACGGTTAAATGGTGTTTCATGAAAGGCTCTCCGTCATCATTTCATCATTGGCAGCACCAGGTGGAACAAGCGGCCATACGTTTTCTTTATCGTCGATACAAGCATGTAAAATATAGGGCCCTTGCGCATTCACTATGGCGTCAACGGCATCATCTACTTGGTTTGCATGAGTAATTGTCTGCCCAGGAATACCGAACACGGCAGCCAATGAGACAAAATCTGGATTGTCTGACAAGTCGGTTTCACTGTAACGACCGTCAAAAAAGAGTTGCTGCCACTGTCTCACCATACCCAGCCTTTGGTTGTCTAAAATCAATATTTTAACTGGCAGGTTATTACGGCGGATAGTTGCCAACTCTTGAATATTCATCATGATGGAGCCATCGCCAGATACCGTGATCACTGTGTTATCTGGACGTGCTATCTGTGCACCAATTGCAGCTGGTAAGCCAAATCCCATCGTGCCTGCGCCGCCACTACTTAAGTGATTGCTTGGATGGCTGAATTTCATGTGCTGGGCCACCCACATTTGATGTTGGCCTACATCGCAGCATACTACCGCTGTATTGGGTAGCTTTTGGCTAAGTTGATTTAACAAATACGGTGCAAATACTTTTTCGCCAGGATAGTCATAACGCCACGCATGTTGACGTTGCAGTGCTTCGATGGTCTCTAGCCATTCGGTATTCGTAACCACACATTCAAGTTGCGGCAATGACTGTTTTAAATCTGCAATAAGCGAAGCGGCTGCGGGTTTTCGTTTACCCACTTCTGCAGGGTCGATATCTAAATGGATCACCTTTGCCCCTGCAGCAAACTTTGCCAAATTCCCCGTAACACGGTCATCAAATCGCGCACCGATACATACCAGCAAGTCGCATTGCTGAACCGCCAGGTTCGCCGCCTGAGTACCGTGCATACCTAGCATTCCTAAGTCATAATCATAATCCGGTGTTACGCTGCCCAAAGCTTTTAGCGTCGATACGGCCGGCATATGGGTCTTTTCTAAAAATTGCATCAGCTGTGACTGCGCATCAGCGCTTTGCACGCCGCCGCCAATGTAGGCAACAGGTCGTTTAGCTTCACATAATAATTGATTGGCTTTTGCTACTTCAGTTTGCGAAACCCTTGGCTGTTCGTCTTCTGGCGCAGCAAAAGGATGAAAAGGTACTTTAGCTAGCTGGATATCTTTGGGAATATCGACCAACACAGGACCAGGTCGCCCAGACTGCGCTAAGTACATGGCTTCTTGTAATACTTCAGCCAAGTCTTCGGCGCGCTCAACCATGTAGCTGTGCTTAGTACATGACAAGGACATGCCCAGTACATCCACCTCTTGAAAGGCATCCGAACCGATAGCAGCGGTCGGCACTTGCCCAGTGATAGCCAATAGCGGAACTGAATCCATCATGGCATCAGCAAGTGCGGTGATAAGATTCGTCGCGCCAGGTCCAGAAGTGGCAAAACACACCCCAAGCTTACCCGTACTGCGAGCATACCCAACCGCAGCAAAACCAGCACCTTGCTCATGGCGAGTCAAATAATGCTTAACTGGCGCGCCATACAAAGCGTCATAAATGGGCATGATGGCACCACCTGGGTAACCAAATACGTGTTTAACGCCTTGCTCTTCTAGCACCTTGATAACAAGTTGTGCGCCGGTTGTTGAATTGCTCATGATCTGCTCTCAGTTGCCTTTTTTATGCCCTAAAACGAAAACGCCCCCCGAACCTTTTGGTGCGGGGGGCGTTTATGCTGATACTTTTCTTACAGCACTAACTAGCCCCCGCGGTAATAATAATCACCACGTTGATAATCACGACTAGTAGAGTTGCTGTTAGTAACATTGCTTGAATTCCGTAAATTTAAACTTGGCAATCATTCAGTGTAAGCACTGTGCTGCCTCTTTTTCTATTAATACCGCGCCTTGCACACTTAAGTCAACACAAAAAACTATGCTATTTAAAATTAAAAACCTGAGTTTTTCGCATAAAAAAACCAAAAAACCAAAAGTTAAAGAATTAAAACAACCATACATTTTAAAATGCGAATTTTCTATTGGTTCAGTTTCGATATAACGAAAAATTTACTTTCTCGATTTGTCTATATGAAATTTTTTCTACCGCCTCGACACACTTCATTTTTTAGTGACATTCACATTTCGATATCGCAGACTGGCCCTTTAAAACCAACAGGGATCATTACTATGGTTAAAGTCTTTTCACCATTGTTATTTATTTATCTTTGCTTAAGCCTTTTCAGTAATCTCGCCAACGCAGAAGTTGGCCTGTGGAAAATAGAAAAGGACAACAAAACGTCGTACTTATTTGGTACCGTGCACGTCGGTGACAAACACATGCAAGGTTTACCAGCCAAGGTAAAAAACGCCATTGCGAGCAGTGATAGAGTCATGGTTGAAGTGAATTTAGAGGCACTTTCTCCATTTGCGATCCAACAGCGCTCCATGCCATTTATGCTGTTAAAAAACAACCAAACACTAAAAGACCAGCTCTCTGCAGAAATCTATCAGAAGCTACAAGATTACTTTTCCAAAAAGCAAATAGATATCGCCTTATTTGAACGCTATGCGCCATGGGCCGTGATGATAACTATGCTACAACTGGAATATCAAAAGCTTGGATTTACCGATACCAATGGCATCGATAAACAAGTAATAGCCTACGCAAACGAAAAGAAGATCCCAATTGGTGAATTTGAAACCTTAGAATATCAGCTTGAAATGTTCAGTCAGCTGAGTATTCACAGTGACGCTATGCTCAAGGAAACATTTGCACAGATGTCTGATTTGAATACCTACTTCTTGGATTTAGTTTCCGCATGGCGAAGCGGCGATTTGGAGAAGTTATCGCATTACTACCAGGTAAGTTTTTCGGATGATAAATACGGCAAATTAGCCGAGCAACTGATGATCATTGAACGCAATAATAACTGGGTGCAAATGCTTAAAAAACAGCTTCCTAATGAATCAACGTTTATTGCCGTTGGTGCATTACATCTTGTTGAAAAATATGGCCTTGTTGAGCAACTTAAAAATAACGGCTATTCAGTCACCCGACTATAACGCTCAGCGTTATCTTGCTAAGAGGTAAGTAGTTTACTTTGTGGGCGTGTTAAACAGGTACTTCCATCAACACGCCCTAAAAAATAAAAATCTTTTTAAACCTTTTCATTTTTATTTGCGACTTACCTTTCAAACACTCTCGTTGAAGGTAAAAATAATGAAAAAGTTAGCGTTAGTTTTAGCATTAAGTGCAGCTGCAATGACTGCACAAGCAAAAGATTCAAAAACCATTACAGCATCATTTCCAAGCAATAGCCTAGCCGAGTTAGAAGTGGATATTGCTGTAGGTAAAATCGATCTACAAACTTACAACGGCGACACCATAGAGGTCGAAATTTTGGTTGAACCGAAAGAGTCAGACAGTTGGTTTGGTAAACCAGATGTGAGTGAAGCTACCCTAAACAGCAACACATCAGGGGATAAATTATCACTCGAGATCGATTCTGATGATTATGAACTATCTTGGCAAGTTAAGGTGCCTGTTAATTTAGCCTTAGATGTTGAGGTTGGTGTTGGCAAAATTGATATTCAAGATCTTAATAACTCTGCTGATTTAGAGGTAGGTGTAGGAAAAATTAAAATTGAGACTACCGCCACCGATTTCAAAAAGGTGTCTTTAGATTCAGGTGTTGGTAAAACGGCAATGTCTGGTTTTGGCAACGTAGAAACTTCCGAAAAGAGTATGGTTGGCTCGACAACAGGCTATCGTGGTCAAGGCCAGTATTCCATCGATGCAGAAGTCGGGGTTGGAAATATTCGTTTAAGACGAGACTAAATCTCCACACTCATTCAGTAATAGCGCCACTTTACTATGCAGCACATCCGGTTGCAACGGCTTATACAAATGAGCCGTTGCACCAAGTGCGTAGACCTTATCCAAATCCTCCGCATTAGTATTTGCGGTCACGACCAAAATAGGAATGGTCGGATCTAGCGCTCTTAAGCGCTGAGTGGCTTCAAAGCCATCCATCACTGGCATATTTAAATCCATTAGCACGATGTCAAACTTACCCACTTCATATACTTCAAGGGCACGTTCACCATGTTCGACATGCGTTACCATTTTGGCTATGGGCTGAAGCATTTTTTCAATCACGCGCGCATTTAGTAAATTATCTTCCACCAGTAAAATGCTAGCAGACACCGGCTCCATTTTACGAGCCCGCGTCTGTTGATTGTCAATTTCAATGGGGACTCTCAAGGTTGCTCTTGTACCGGTTGGCTCCCTCGCAATAAAATCTAATCGTCCTCCAAGCGCTGAGGTGAGTAATTGGCAACGCTTCAGCCCTAACTGCGTGCCTTGAAAATGTTCGCTATGCATAGATTCTCGTAACTGCTGATAGTCAAACCTAGGTCCTGTATCTTCAACAACAAACTCTAAATATGGCACTTCTTCATCCACAACCAGATCAGCAAACACCTGAATACAGCCACGCTCAGTAAACTTAATTGCATTGTTGACCAATTCACTGATCAACCAACCAACACGCTTACCATCACAATAACAAGTCACATCTAACTCATTACTCAAAGCCAAATTAAAAGCGAGAGATTTCTTGTGTGCGGTTAATTGAAAGGCAATACAGGCTGATTTTATTATTTCTCGCAACGCGACTTGATGGCGCTCAATTACCACTTCTTGCTCGGAAAGATTATTAAAGTCTTGAACGGAATAAAGCAATACATCCAATTGATTTGCTGCGCTTTTCACATGCTGTAATTGCTGGATGTCTTTGTTATTCAGGTATTCATCTAAATACCCCTGAATGGCCTGCAATGGCGTTCTTAGCTCGTGACTTACACGTGCTAAAAATCGCGATTTTGAGTGTAGTGCCTCATCCGCAAGCTTTCTTGCGGCCTCTAATTTATCAAGTGTTTCAGCAATTTCTCGCGCCATTGGGCGAAATACAAATTTCGCTTCAATAAACAATAGCGACAACCCAAGCAACCAAATTAGCAGCTCTATTTTTCTCACAAATTCTGCTTTTTTCCGCGCATGCTGTTCGAATAGTGAAACGGCCTCATTCAGGTTTGGAAGTAAATGCTGAGATGCAGTAAAAATTTGCGTCACCAATTGAGGAGTTGGCTGCTGTAACTGAGACCTTGATAAAGTGACAAAAGTATTACTTTGCAAATTCAACTGCACTGGCTCTTGGTAATAAAGCGCTGCAAGCGCCTCATTCAGATAAATGGCCTCACCATTCTCTGTTTTAGTTAAAAACTCATGATTACTCTCAAATTTATCAATGGCTTGACGCAGCGCCTCCCTATCCCCTTGATTGCCTTGCGCACTATAAAGCGCAATACGCTGGGACAACATCCGCTGCATACCCGCAATATTAATTATGTGTGCATCTTGGCTTTGCTGATACAGTAAATACTGCATAACCCCCATCGCCATCGACAGCAATATAGCCATAGCTAGTAATGCCCCGATATAACGATTTTTAACTTTATTTATTAACGACATATTTTTGTTTTGCATCTCATAGCATTGTCTCAGTTGCAGTGTTAAGTGTAGTTAACAATCGTATTATTTACAGTCCAATACTTGACACCTAGACGGCCAAAATGTTTCAATGCGCATTCACCCTATTTAGATAGTTTGATGCTACGGTGTCAAACTGAGGGCTGGAAGAGGTGCGTTATTCAGGTAGCTAAGTGAAGGAGAGCAAACTCCGTTGCAGCTTAGTGAGGGGAGTACACGCCGAGAAATTGAGTATTGTTTGCTAATACTCATTTCGGGCGACTGGGCTGAATCCCAGCGACTGTCACCAACATACTTGGTGGAGAGCTTCTGGTCTTAGAAAAATAAGGCCATTGGCTGCCTTATCCTTTTTAAGTCCATTGCTCTTCGAATTTTAACGGTTCGAAGTTTGGACATCCTCCTAGCTCCGAACATGATTTAAGTTCGGTAGAGATGAAATCACAATTCAACTTATCTGACTATCCGTTGTGGACGGCCTTAGTAACGCCTTTTGATGCTGAAAATCAGGTTGATTTTGGCGCATTAACGGCGCTTGTACGCGATCAAGAGCAAGCTCGTAACGGTATTCTTTTACTTGGCAGTACCGGCGAAGGCCTTGCGCTTACCCAACAAGAGCAGCAACAAATCGTTGAGTTTGTTTGCCAGCTCGCCCCAAGCGTACCGCTCATGGTTGCCGTTGGCGGCAGTAACCTTGAGCAGCAAACACAGTGGGTGCGCTTTTGTAATACGCAGCCCATTCATGCGCTCTTACTTGGCTCACCAATCTACGCAAAGCCCGGCAAAGTTGGTCTGGCGCATTGGTTTAGCACACTACTAGATGAGAGCCACAACCCTTGCATGCTCTACAATGTACCTGGTCGCAGTGCCGTTGCTATCGCCCCTGAACTACTCGGCGAGCTAGCTTGCCACCCTAATCTGTGGGCACTAAAAGAAGCCAGTGGTGATATTGCCACCTTTGAAGCATTTCGTCAGGCAGCGCCTGATGTCGCAATCTATAGTGGCGACGATGGCTTAATGCCCTACTTTGCACAAGCAGGTGCAACGGGTCTGGTGTCTGTTGCAGCAAACGCATGGCCACAGCAAACCGCGGAATTTGTAAGGCGCTCGTTAAGCGGCACCTCTCCTAATTTATTTACCATCTGGTCAGAAGCTGCAAATAGCTTATTTGCAGTGGCAAACCCCATTCCGGTCAAAGTGTTAATGCACTTACAAGGCAAGCTCACAAGTCCAAACTTGCGCCCGCCACTGACACATTTGGAACTCACCCATACCGATGCGATTACTCGCGCGAACGAAACGATTTTATCTTGGAACTAAGGCAGTAAACATGAGCTGGTTAACCCTACTAAACGATTTAGAAAATGGCACAGTACGTGCTGCAACACAGGATGAGCAAGGCCATTGGCATGCTAACGTAGAAGTAAAACAAGGGATCCTTGAAGCATTTAGAAATGGCGTAAATACAGAATTCCCAGGTGGATTTGTTGATAAAGACAACTTAGCACCACGCGGATTTGCTGCACAAGATGGCGTTCGTATGGTTCCTGGCGGAAGCAGTGTAAGACGTGGCGCTTACGTCGCAGCGGGCACAATCATTATGCCACCGGCTTATGTCAACATTGGTGCCTATATTGATTCAGGTACTATGGTAGATAGTCATGCGTTGGTTGGTTCTTGCGCGCAAATTGGTAAAAATGTACACCTTAGCGCAGCAGTGCAAGTGGGTGGTGTATTAGAACCAGTTGGAGCAAGTCCTGTTGTTGTTGAAGACGATGCCTTTATTGGTGCAGGCTGTGTATTGGTTGAAGGGGTTGTTGTTAAACGCGGTGCCGTATTAGCACCGGGTGTGCGCCTTTCAGCAAGTATTCCTGTCTATGACTGCGTGAACGAGCGCTTGCTCGACAAAGGTGAAGCCATCCCTGAAAACGCGATAGTGATCCCAGGCTCCCGCCCAGCCTCAAGTGAGTGGGCACGCGAGCAAGGACTAAGTATGTCATGTGCACTTATCGTAAAATATCGTGATGAACAAAGTGATGCATCACTGGCGCTGGAAGAGGTTCTACGCTAATGACTTGGTTGAGCACGTCACAGCGAACTGCAGCTGAGGCATTGATCCAGCATCAAGATACGCCATTCTTTTGCTACGATTTAGATAAGCTCAGTGCGCATGTTAAGCCCTTAGTTGATCAGCAAATCGTTAAGCTTTGGTATGCCGTAAAAGCGAATCCGTTATCACATATAATTCAAACCCTAGATAACGCAGGGTTTAACTTTGATGTGGCATCTAGCGGCGAGCTTGATCAGGTGTTATCTCAAGGGATCGCACCTGAACGCGTGCTCAACACCGGTCCTGCCAAATCGCTAAATCAGATCCGTCATTTTGCAACACAAGGCGTACGTATTTTCGTGGCTGAAAGTCACAATCAAATACGCTGGTTAAATCAAGTGGCCGAAGAGTTTGAGCTTCAATTTGAAGTTTTACTGCGAGTGCAATTACGCTTTGATAAAGCAGAGCACAATCCACTTGGTGGCAATACGCTGACTCCTTTTGGTCTTGGCGCTGAGCAGTGGCAAGCTCTAACCTTAAGTGACTACACCCACCTAGACTTTGTCGGACTGCATATTTTCCAATGGGGGAACATGCTCTGTAGCAATACACTAGCAGAACTTTGGCAGGCTATGGTTGCACCTTTAGTTCAGCTCGCTGCTGATTTAGGTATTACTCTAAAGGTGCTCGACTTAGGCGGTGGTCTTGGCATCCCCTATGATAGGCAAAGCCCTTCTCTCAATTGGCAGAAATTATTAGGCGCGCTCGCATTGATAAAATCCGCCACGCAAGTGGAAGAATTATGGATGGAGTTAGGCCGCTATGCGGTTGGCGAATGTGGTTTTTATCTCAACCCTGTGGTGGAACAAAAGCAAAACTATGGTGAACAACAACTGATTGTCGCAGGTGGTGTCAATCATCTGCTGCGTCCAGCCGTTACCGGACAAGCTTTCCCAGCGGAATTGTTACGCCAGTCTCAAGCTGAGACCATAAATTTTCATATTCATGGCCCACTTTGCACAGCATTGGATAAGTTAGGCACTCTAGCCTTACCAAGCGACTGTGCCGATGGCGATTGGCTTGTTTTCAGTCAGTGTGGCGCCTACGGGTACACCGAAAGTATGCCGTTCTTTTTATGTCATGAGCTCCCAGCAGAGTACATCATCTCAGGTGGAGAAATTAGCTGTGTCCGTGAAGCAGAGCCCGCTTCAAGTTATTTGAGGTAAACATGAATACCATTACACAACAACATATTCAGGTTGGTGAAATTGCCAATGGCCTGCCCTTGACTATTCCGGTCTATCGCATCAAAGGCGATGGCAGTGGGCCTAAGGTGTATATTCAAGCGAATATGCATGGCGCCGAAGTGCAAGGTAATGCAGTAATTTATCAACTGCTGGAACAGTTAAAGCAATTGTCATTAAAAGCGGACATCACCTTAGTGCCTTACGCAAACCCGATTGGTTGTAATCAGAAATCCGGTGAGTTTACCTTAGGTCGATTCGATCCAATTACAGGCACGAATTGGAATCGGATGTACATCAACCATTCCGGGTTGGTTGCGGAGTTTGTGGAGCAAAATCCGACGCTTTCAATTACAGAAATCACTCAGCAATTTCGCCAACGATTAGTTGAGCACACCCAAGCGCTACTTGATGGGCCCTTAGATAGGTTGACAACGGGTAAGCGCATCGCCTTGAATTTACAGCGTCTAGCTCATGAGGCTGACATTGTTTTAGACCTTCATACGGGACCAATTTCAGCAAAACACCTGTATTGTCCTGAGTATGCAAAAGACAGCGCTCGATATTTTGATATCCCACATGTGTTACTTATTCCAAATGACTTTGATGGAGCAATGGATGAAGCCAGTTTTTGTCCATGGTGGAACTTACAGCAAGCCTATCAGGCTGTAGGCCGAGAGATCCCAGTATTAACCGAAGCGTTTACGGTTGAGCTTGGCTCTCAAGAAAAAATTGATTTAGCGGAAGCATTGAATGACGCTAATAGCATTTTGAGCTACCTGAACCATAAACAGGTCTTTCAAGACGCGCACTTTATGCCACAAGACATCACCCGTTACGTCTGTCGACTAGAAAATTATCGCGCCTTTTATGCCCCAATGGGAGGCATGGTGGAATATACGGCAAAGCTTGGAGAGCATATCAAGGCGGGCCAAACCATCGCCAAAATTCTCAGAATGGAGCGCTATTTATCAGAAACGCCTTTAAATGAGATCAAGTTGGACGAAGATGCCATCGCCATTTTGCACTTTGCCTCTGCTAGTGTGAATCAAGGCACTGAGCTTTATAAGTTTTTTACTCAAGTTGAAACACTTTGACTTGAGTACTTTTATTGCGTGAGAGTAAGTCAAAGCAAATAAGCTCTGCTTGTTTAGCTTAACGCTTACTAAGGTATGGCGGCGATAGCCGCCACCTTTTTCTTATCCGTACGTATTTTTCTTTCTGACATTTTTGACCTTCTAGATTCATTTCCCTTTCATTATCATTGGTTAATAATGTAATCAATTGTACTTACTCTCGGCGCACACAGGATGAAACTTACACACTTATCAATACCGGCTTTGGCCTTACTTACCTTGCCACTTTACGCTCAAGAAGCCCAACAGGAAGATGAAATCGATTTAGTCAAACAGTGCGTGCTAAACGCGGTATTAACTGGAGAAAAAGATAAAACCATAGAGCAGGTCCGTACCGAATGTGCCGAGGCTGATGCAGATAAAACCTTAAGCCAATTAGATAAACGCATGGCGCGTGAACGTGTAACGGAAAAGAACCGTAATGTATTAACACCACATAAACGTAACTATATTTTGCCAGTTTCTTATATGACCAACGTCAACAGCAGACCATTCGACGGTCTAAAAGCCATTGACGATGAAGACGGCGAGCCAATCGACAACTTTGAAGCCAAATACCAAATCTCGTTAAAAGCGCCTATTTATAAAAACTTTTCGGATAAAGATCAGGCAATCTATTTTGCTTTTACGCTGCAATCGTATTGGCAGCTGTACAACAAAGATGTGTCTTCGCCATTTCGTGAAACCAACTATGAGCCAGAAATCTTTTGGATTAACTTTTTAGATGATGAAAACGTGCTGTGGGGCGATGAGATGGCCTTTGTACTTGGGATTTCCCATCAATCTAACGGTCGCAGTCAACCAAACTCCCGCTCTTGGAATCGTATCTATGCGAATTTTATCTGGGAAAACCGAGGCTTTGTATTCAGCTTTAAACCTTGGTATCGCTTACCTGAAGACGACAAAGAAGATGCCTTGGATCCACGCGGAGACGACAACCCAAACATCGACGAGTACTTAGGTCATTTCGAGTTTAGCGGGGTATATCGTCACGAGGAGCATGAGTTTGGCTTTATGTGGCGCAATAACTTAAACAGTGATAATCGCGGTGCAATTCAGCTAGACTGGTCATTCCCGATTTGGGGAAGACTGCGCGGCTACGCACAATACTTTAATGGTTACGGCGAAAGCTTAATAGACTACAACACACATACCCAAAGGCTTGGTATTGGCGTGCTGCTCACTGATATTCTTTAAGCGCATTCGAATACAAAAAAAGCTCTGAACACTCAGAGCTTTTTCGTTTGGAAAGCTGAGAATAATTCTCTACTTATTGCGGTTTAATCACCACAAACTGTCCCTCAAATTTAGCAACTAGCATGTCACCATCATAGACATTCACTGGCACCACATATTTTGCTTTGCTAGCCGTCTCTAGCGCTTGCAATTCACCTTCACAGTCCGCAATGGTAACCGTTGCCGCTGGTGCCGTGGTTAAAGGTTTTAGATATTTAATATTGGCATCAGCCAACACAATATCTCCCTCTAACCCAAGCTCTTTAAGTGCTAAATAAGTCGCCCCCCAGCCCGTTAGCGTCGCCATGCTATATATAGAGCCTGCAAACATCGAGTTGTGTAAGTTAAGGTTCGCTTTTAAGTCAGCCTTAGTGGAAAACTGCCAGTCTGTATAGCTTTCTACTTTAATCCCCATCGCATCACTGATTGGAATAGACTCACGCCAAGTATTTTGTAATACATGGGTCCAATCTGGCTGCCTAAACCAGCCTGGCTCCGTAGGACGTTGTTTTACCATCTTCCAGTGCTGCACATCGCCATAGGCCAAATGTGCCTTTTCAACCACTTCGTAGCCATGACGCTCGTAAAATGATAACGCGCGCTCGCGAGCGAACAAAACCAGCTCTTCTGCTTTTTGCGTCCAAGCAATAACCTCAAGCTCGTGTAGCAAACGACTACCTAAGTGATGACCTCGATGCCCTTCTGCAACGGCCATATAGCGTACTTGTGCTTGCTTATGATTGTTAAAATGGAGCCTAGCTACGCCTAGCACTTCACCATCATTATTTTTAATGTAGCGATGTTCAGCTTCTTGTTCTAAATCATCCTGTTCGCTGCCACGAGGTTGATCCCATGGCGCTCTTAACACCTGCCAGCGTAACTGGTAATAGGCTTGCCAATCTTCGCTGCTTTGTGGTGAAGTTACCTCAAACATCACTGACTCCTGTTTTGTTATTAGCCTGTTAAACGACTTTGAATCTAGTACGGATACACCCTACAAGATAAGCTCAGTGTAGGGAATAAAATGCGCCAAAACTCTTATCCTTTAGTGTAAAAACTGATGGACAAGCTGGCATTCACAAAATCCTCGTCTATGCTGATGTTATCATGGGAGAATTTATTACGCATTCAGGCACTATCAGCAACGATTTTGTGGACCGGAGCCACCAGCTAGGACACTTGCTATATTGGCATAAACAAGGCAGAAATAGCATCCAAGTGCGCCAAGATAAATCGTTAAGATGGCTTCTGATAAATAACACATTACAATCCGTTGTGGAGTTAAACCACCCGGAGCACTTGTTATTTCCTCATTTAAAAACATTCGCCAGTCGCTGGCAGCAAGTCACCCCGCCAACCAGCGTATTAGAGCTGGGTCTTGGCGCAGGTGCAATCCGTGATTACCTCAATGCCACTTATCCAAATTGTCACATTACCACCATAGATAACAACCCTGATGTGATCCATTGTTACAAACGCTACTTTGGTGGCGACCCTTTGTGCGATGTTAATTGTGTTGATGTATTTAAAGCGTTGCAACAAGGCAAACGCTACGATTGGATTGTGCTCGACTTATTTAGCGAACTTGAACCTCCCATCTTCTTGTTTCAGCACCAGTTTTATCGCCTACTCAGAGCTGCCATTAATGATGGAGGCCGACTGTATATCAACTTTTTAACTGAGCATGAGTCGCAGCTCAAGCAACTTCAACATTTATTAATTACCAACTTTGGTAAAAAGCCCTTTATCGAAAAAGTGCCAGACTACGCCAATATGATTATCGAAATTAAGCGCTAGCATTTGTTGATCTTAGACTTTTACGTCAAATCACTATTCAACACTAAAATTAAAAGTCACAGGGCCGTCATTCAGTAAACTCACCTTCATATCCGCAGCAAATTGTCCCGTCGCGACTTTCAACCCTGCAGCCTTCGCTTGAGCCACAAAGTATTCGTAGAGTGTATTCGCTTGCTCAGGTGTTCCTGCGCTCGAAAAACTTGGCCTCATGCCTTTTTTGGTGTCTGCCGCCAAGGTGAATTGCGATACAACCAATAGTTCGCCTTCAATGTCTTTTAAACTTAAATTCATTTTCCCCTTGTCGTCAGTAAAAATACGGTAGTTGCTTACCTTGTGCAGTAACTTGTCCGCCGTTTGCTCCGTATCCGACTTTTCAACGCCTAATAATAACAATATCCCCTGATCGATTTGACCTACAACCTCACCTTCTACTTCTACCTTTGCTTCGCTGACCCTTTGAATTAGTCCTTGCACTACCTACCTCTTGTGACTGCTAATGATGCTGAATTTTGCACAGTAATAGATCAGCCGCTCGCCTTATTGCTTCTGCGTAAACGAGGTTAGCACAACAATGCCCAACCCCATTTAAAATCAGCAACTGCGCCTTAATGCTTTGCGCTAACTGATGAACTGGTGCGTATCGACACATTAAATCATGCCGACTGTGAATAAACCAGATAGGTAAGTGATTGAGCTGATGTGCATCTGCTGTAATTTGCTGTGTTTTAATAAAGCACTGGTGACTAAAAAAATGCACCATATGCTGTGCTTTGCTGAGCTGTTTGTCTGCTTTGCAGAGCCTAATACCTTGTGTATCGCTATCCGTTGTGATCAGGTTATCCCACTCACACCAGCGCTGTGCCGCTTTTCTTTTGAGTAACTCATTCTCGCCAAAGAGTGCCGAATGATAATGGTCTAGCAAGGATTCCACAGTTTGTGCACCTTGTGCAAAGGCAAGATACTGCTCTGGATAAATTTGCGCGGGGGCACCTTGGCTACCATAAAGCCAATGAAGATCCGCCTCATTACCCAAAAAACTCGACCACAACACCATCCCCGAGACATCTTCACGATGCTGCTCAGCATAAAGAAGTGCCAGCATGGCACCGAAAGATTCCCCGGCGAGTACAATCTTTTGCAGTCCTAAATGCGCACGAATGGTGTGAATATCTTTCAGCAGGTTCGCGGTATTTATATTGCTAAAGTCAGTAGGGGTTGAGTTGCCACAGCCTCGCTGACTAAACAGGATAATGCGGTATTTTTGCGGATTGAAGTAACCAAGTACATTACGAGAATGGCCCTGACCTGGGCCACCATGCAGCATGATAAGTGGTGTGCCATCACTGCAGCCATATTCCTCTATGCCCAATTGATGCCCTTCACCTACCGCGAGATGAAAGCGACGCAAAGCATCGCCATGTTGATACAATAAGCTCATAACTCCCCCTTGGGGGCTTAAGCTAACCGTTATCGGTAAAAGCTAAAGTCCCTGCGCGTCTGGTGGGTCAAACTCCGAGCTCGTATCTAATCCTGCGGCTTCCATATCTTGGGTTAAGCACACAGTAAACTCCGCGCCTAACAACACCACTATCCAAGATAAATATACCCAAACAAAAAGAATAGGTACTGTTGCGAGCGCCCCGTAGATAACTTCGTATGAGGGAAAATGGCTAATGTATAATGCAAAGCCTTTTTTCGTTAGTTCAAATAACAAAGCTGCAAACAAAGCACCAGGAACCGCGGCTCGAAATGACACACTGGTATTTGGTACTAAAGTATAGAGCATGATGAAGCCAACCATAGAAATTAAATAGGGCAACATCTTAATTAGTGCACCACTAAACCCTGGGATCCCTTGATCGGCAAATGTCACTAAAGAAACGATATAAGATGTCATACCAATACTCGCGCCCAATAGCACAGGGCCAAGCGTGAGCACCATCCAATAAATCGCAAACGAAATCATCAATGGACGCTTTTGCTTCACTCGCCAAATTCGGTTGAGTGTGGTGTCAACATTACGAATAAGTAACAAAGCCACGACGGCCAAAAAGCTCACCCCCACAGCTGTCATCTTATTCGCATTGCCAGTAAACGCACTGATGTGCTCTTTAATGGTGTCCGTCGATGTTGGCACAAAATTATTGAACACAAAATTTTCAATTGCAAAACGCGTATCTTCAAATCCAGGAAACGCCGAAAAAATTGCTACACCCACCGCAACTAAGGGAACTAAGGATAACAGAGTGACATACGCTAAATAGCCGGCGTTGACCGTGATCTGGTCCTCAATACACCGCTTACTATAGCGGCGCCACCAGCTAGGCTGAGAATGTAAGAATCGCAGTGCTACGACCTTCATTTCGGTTATTCTTTGCATCATAATCAAGTTAATATTCATGGATCACTTTACACATCATAACAATCCCCGCCATAATTTATAGTGCTAAATGGTCACATGGCCACTTACTGATTATTGACCTTCTAGAGCCCGGGAGTGCAAATGAAGAAACTCACCTTAAGCGCAGTGTTACTTTTACTCGTTACTGGTTGCCAAAGTGCCTATTACGCCACCATGGAAAAGTTCGGTGTGCATAAACGCGAGATATTGGTTGATCGTGTCGAAGAAACAAAGGAGTCCCAAGAGGAATCGCAAAAAGAGTTTCAATCGGCATTGGAAAGACTCACCACCTTAATTAATTTTAACGGTGGTGAATTACAAGAAGCCTATAACCTGCTTAACGATGACTACCAATCATCCCTTGCCGCTGCAGCTGAAGTAAGTAGCAATATAGACAAAGTGGAAGACGTGGCAAACGCACTATTTGACGAGTGGCAAGATGAACTTGAGCAATATTCGAGTGCAAACCTGAAACGCGAGAGTGCTAAGCAATTAAGTCAAACACAACGCCAATTTGAACGCTTACTTCGCTCAATGCGCAGTAGTGAAGCCAAAATGCAGCCCGTGCTCGACTCACTACAAGATAATGTGCTGTACCTTAAGCACAACCTAAATGCACAAGCGGTAAGCGCTATTAAAGGTGAGTTTACGGGGTTAAAGCGTGATATTAGCGCCCTAATCGCAGATATGAACCGCTCTATTGAAGATTCGAACAAGTTTATTGCTGAGATGAATGCACGCAGCGCGTAACAGATAGCATCAGCGAGGATAAATCTCACGATATCAGGAAATTGCTTCCTGATATCGTGGTCATTTTGTGTGTAAAGCCAGACGCTTAACCTTTATTGATAAGATCTTCAATGATGCCATTCATTTCCATTGGCATTTGCGCCAATACAGCATCATATCCATCAGCCAATACCAAGTCTTTTTCTATGTAAGAAACCACTGCTTGATTCTCCAGATCGATGATCCCGCCAAATGCCGTTACACGATTTACGCCCGGTACTGGGATCCCACCAGAACTATCAACATGCAGTACGATCACTCTGTTAAAGTTAAACCCTTTATCCTTGATCACTCCTGTCGACTTTAGCGTCTTAGTCAGCTTTTGTATTGCACCGGTAAGATCATCTGCAATGCGCTGAGCCGAACCTGTAAGCGCATAATTTCCTTGATTAACATGCCTACGCATGTTTTCACCCACAGTCCAAGATAAGTTACCAACCACATCATATAACTGTTGGCTTGAAACAACAGACGCACCATGTTTTCCCGTTACGCCAGCGGTAATTGCTAAACCCACTTCACGGTCGTTTCCTGGAACACCATGTAGCGAAACCGGGAATATCAATACAGGTTGTTGAGCTGAGAGTGTGATTGGAAATTCATATGCCGTATTTTGTTTAACCTCAGTAGAAGTAGAAACACAAGCAGTCAAAGAAATAGTAAATAGAGAGGCTAGTGCTAAACGCACGATATTTTTTGTCATTATATAGTTCCTTTACGTGATTATTAACTCTCGACAACCCAGCTGAGAGCGCGTTGAAACGCGGCGCAAATTATGTGACAAATCGCAACCACAATCAATAATAAAGTACTAGATAAAAGTGCATTTTCTTTATACTAAGCAGCTGAGGGATAATTAAGAGAAAAATAGGATTTTTTAGATAACTGAGAAGGTATGTTGGTTACAAGCCACCATGTGACAGCAGCGTGGAATAACAAATGTAGCGCAGCTCGCGTTACAGCCAGCTGCATGCATAGCGTGGTAACTCAGCTTTGGTGCAATCCTAGCTAAACGCCATCTCCGGTACGTCATCTGGGCAAATCAATATACCTGCGGTTTTGGCTTGTATTTCCGCGACGCTAACACCAGGAGCTCGCTCAAGTAAATGAAATGCCCCCTCTTTGACTTCAAGCAGCGCAAGATCAGTTACTATCTTATTGATACAGTTTACGCCGGTGAGCGGTAAACTGCAGTGCTGTAGCAGCTTGGACTCGCCTTGTTTATTCGCATGCGTCATGGTGCAAATTATATTTTTAGCCCCAGCGACAAGATCCATCGCGCCACCCATGCCCTTGATAAGCTTACCTGGGATCATCCAGCTGGCAAGATTACCTTGCTGATCTACTTCAAAAGCGCCAAGCACCGTCAGGTCCACATGACCGCCACGGATCATTGCAAAGCTTTCTGCAGAACTAAAAATGGCGGCTCCCGTACGGGCCGTAACGGTTTCCTTACCCGCATTGATCATATCCGCATCCACTTCCTGTTCGGTCGGATAAGCGCCCATACCTAATAAACCGTTTTCCGATTGCAGCATAACATCCATGCCCTGTGGCACATAATTGGCCACCAGCGTGGGGATCCCAATGCCAAGGTTGACATAAAACCCATCTCTTAATTCCTGTGCCACTCGCATGGCCATTTGTTCTCTGGTTAATGCCATTATGCTTGCTCCTTCACAGTACGTTTTTCGATGCGTTTTTCGAACTGCCCTAGAATCACTCTGTCGATATAAATTCCGGGGGTATGAATTTGGCTCGGTTCGATTTCGCCAGGCTCTACAATTTCTTCCACTTCAACGATGGTAATTTTTCCAGCCGTTGCGGCCATTGGATTAAAGTTCATGGCGGTGTGGCGATAAACACAGTTGCCAAAACGGTCTGCTTTCCATGCTTTTACAATGGCAAAATCTCCCGTGATACTCGGCTCTAAAATGTATTCTCTATCACCAAACGTTTTTACCTCTTTGCCCTCAGCGACGGGTGTACCAACGCCTGTTGCGGTATAAAACGCGGGGATCCCGGCTCCACCTGCGCGCATCTTTTCTGCAAGTGTCCCTTGTGGAGTTAATTCAACTTCCAATACTCCGCTCAATAACTGCTGCTCAAACAATGTGTTTTCTCCCACATAGGAAGCCACCATTTTGCGGATCTGCTTGTCCTCAAGCAAAATCCCTAAACCAAACCCGTCTACTCCGCAGTTATTAGAAACCACGGTTAAGTCCTTTGTGCCCATGTGGCGTATTTGGCTTATCAAACCTTCTGGGATCCCGCACAAACCAAAGCCTCCCGCAATCACGGTCATGCCATCACAAAGTCCTGCCATTGCTTCTTCGTAGCTTACGACTACCTTATCAAATCCAGCCATCATTCCTCCTATTGCACTGTCCAGCCGCCGTCCAGCACAATGGCTTGGCCAGTAATGTTGCGAGACTCATTTGCGAGTAAAAAATTGACAGCATGGGCAATCTCATCCAACCCTATAAACGCCTTTTTCGGCATTGGCGCCAACATAATATTGTTTATCACTTCATCTTCGCTGATCCCATGCTGTTTCGCTTGCGCGGTAATTTGCTGTTCTACCAATGGGGTTTTTACATAAGCGGGGCAAATAGTGTTCACGGTGATATCGCAGTCCGCGGTTTCCAGCGCCAATACTTTGCCAAATCCCATCAACCCATGTTTTGCAGCGACATAAGCAGACTTATATTTAGAAGCGACTAAAGCATGGATAGAACCAATATTGACGATGCGGCCAAAGCCGCCTTTGCGCATATGCGGCAATACCGCCTTACACAACATGGCGGGGCCTGTTAGCATCACGTCTTGCAGCAATTGCCATTTATCTTCTGGATAATGCTCCAGTGCTTCAACATGTTGCACGCCTGCGTTATTGATAAGCACATCAATGTTATCGTGCTGACGGACAAAGTCAGCGATGTCTTGCTTATTGGCAATATTGAGCGCAAACGCTTGTGCATTTCCTCCTTCACTGACGATAGACTCGGCTACCGTCTGTGCTTGCGCTAAGTTCAAATCTACGAGCAATAAGCTGTAACCTTGTTTGCTCAGGGCCATCGCGATATAGCGACCAATGCCACTTGCAGCCCCTGTGATCAACGCCGTCTTCATCGTCACTCCTTGATTATTTTGCTAAGAACTGAGCAATGGTGTCAGCCTGTGATTGAATTGAAAAAATACCGTCTAAATGCCCCCAAACGCCTTCTATCTCTGAAATTTGCACGTCTTTATTCTTGGCTTTTAGGGTTTCTGCTAGCTTACGAATGGGCTCAGGCCTTAATAACAAGTCATTGCTTGCAGGCATCAATAAAACCTTTGCTGTGATTTTATCGATAGCGCTATCAAAATTACCTTGCATGCCTGCGGTATATAGTTGCGAGGCACGGACTAAGTACAAGATAGAATTCGCATCTTGCGTTTCAGCCCTCGCTCGTGCGCGCGTGGCTAGCGTTTGGCTGAGTTTAGGAAGCTGACGAATATCTTGTTTTGCTTTGGGATCAAGCACAATAAAGTCTGGAAAACTGGCGTTATAAATAGCGGGGTGCATCGCGTCTTGAGTAATATTAAGCATCGTGGCCGTCAGTCCAGCAAGCGGCCTTTCCCCGTCGTAGTAGTCCCCGCCCTGCCAATTTGGATCAAGTCGGATAGGTAAAGCCCATTTCTCTAACGCAGCAACGGTCCAAGCATCCATCTTTGCAGCGCCAATCACATGAATTAAACGTGACACTTTTTCGGGGTAGCGCACCGACCATTCTAACGCTTGGAAAGATCCCATAGACGCGCCCATCACCGCATGTAGCTTGTCGATACCTAGGCTATCCAATAATTGCTTTTGCACTTCAACAAAATCACCGATGGTCACCACGGGAAAATCCAAACCGTAAGGTTTGCCCGTCTTTGGATTAATGGAAGCTGGGCCCGTCGTGATCACATCTTTACTATGCCAGTTTGCATTGACCAAAGTATCTGCGCTTATCACGAAGTATTTGTTAGTATCTATCGCTTTGCCCGGACCGATAATGTCATCCCAGTAACCTGCCAACACGTCAGACTCTCGATACTTACCCGCGGCGTGAGATGTGCCTGAAAAGAAATGCGTGATCAAAATCGCATTGCTTTTGTCGGCATTTAATTTGCCATAGCTTTCCCAGCCGACCTTAACGTCAGGAATGCTGGTTCCAGACTCCGTAGTAAAATGCGCGAGTGTAAATGCTCGCTTTTCAACCAACATAGGTTTGCTTGTCTCACTGCCATAGACAATATTGCTGGCAACGAACAAGAGTAACAGGAAAATCCGCTTCATTGCTGTATCACTCCGTTAAAATAAGATGAATAGGGTTAATGCGAGGGCAACGCCCACCAGCGGCACGACCGCAGTCAACGCAGCCATGGACCAATATGCTCGTTGATGTGTTTCTTTACAGATGGCGCGAATGGTTGTGACCACATAACCGTTGTGCGGTAAGGTATCCAAAGCGCCTGAGCTAATTGCCACAACACGATGTAATTGTTCTGGATTGACACCCGCATCGATGTAGTGCGGTGCCACTAAAGGTAGCGCAATGGCTTGTCCACCGGATGCCGAACCGGTTAAACCGGCTATCACACTGACTGCTACAGCCGCACCAAGCAGTTCATTACCCGGCATTTGTGTCATCATTTCGACCGCTAATTGAAATGCCTCGGTGTTTTTTGCTACCGCACCAAAACCAACCACGGCACTGGTATTACCGATAGCAACTAGCGCCCCAGTTGTGCCTAAGTTAATCGCGGCCCCCATGTTGTGAAAATGCTTAAAGTTAATCGCGACAATACTGAGTACACCGCCTAGCAACGCCACAATAAGTGCACTTTGCTGCAGCACATCATGAAGTGTAAAAGATAAAATCAACACCACGATTAAAGGCAGTACCCCAGTGATTGGATGAGGATAGTTACGTTCATGGATTTCAGGGTCGTCTTCTTTCGCCTCAAAGTGCTCACCATTGGCTACCGCTTTGGCTATCATCTTTTTCAACCACCAATAACCCGTAATAGCCATAAATGTAGCGACCACTAGACTGACTTCCCAAGCCGCATAAGGTGAAGTACCCAAATATTTTATTGGGATCCAGTTTTGAATTTCAGGGGAGCCTGCCGAAGTCATGGTAAAGGTGACTGAGCCGAAAGCCAGAGTTGCGGGAATAAAGCGCCTTGGTAAATTGGCATCTTTAAACAAGCTGAGCGCCATAGGATAGACAGAGAAAGCCACAATAAAAACACTCACACCGCCATACGTTAACACAGCACAGGCAATCACCACCGCTAATACCGCATGTTTCATACCTAATTTGTCGACAATATAGCGTGCGACGCTGTCGGCAGCACCGCTGTCTTCCATGAACTTACCGAACAAAGAGCCAAGCAAGAACATGAAAAACCAAGCACTCAAAAAGCCAGCAAAGCCATCCATATAGAGTGTAAGAAAGCTGCTTTCTACAGCTTCTGTAGGAAATAGCGCAACGCCACTCGTTAATGCGACCAATAAAGCGCAAAGTGGAGCAGCGATAAACAAGTTTACGCCACGGAGAGTTAGCCAAATAAGCAGGCCAAGTCCTCCTGCCAGTCCAAGCATACTGAGCATCAGGGCTTCCTTTTATTGTTATTAATGCCCGTTATAAGTTGATATGTTGGGCATACTGTTGATGAATATCAGTGTGGCGTGCAGGCGCAATAAAAACCATAGTACTAAGGTTATAGAAGCCCTACACCCCGTGTTAATCCTAGCGTATCAAGGCATTAGTACTAAGGTACTAATAGAAAAACTTTACAACTCCCCTATGCTTTGGTGTGACAACAAGCACCCAAAATGACAATAATAGGGACCACAGGATGAACATTTACCAACCTAGATATTCAGCTATCGCGTTGGCTATTACACTCGCAACTCAAGTCAGCCCAGCGGCAGCAGAACAAGCAACACAATCAGAAGGCAAGCTAGAGCGCATTGAAGTCACTGCGCGTAAGACGGTAGAAAACCTTCAAACCGTTCCAGTTGCAGTGACTTCTATCGGTGAAACCGATCTACTCGAAAATGGCATTTCAGTACTTTCTGAAGTCCAGCAGTTTTCACCCAATACCACACTTCAAGCTAGCCGGGGCACTAACTCTACCCTCACTGCCTTTATTCGTGGTGTCGGACAACAAGACCCATTATGGGGTTATGAACCCGGTGTCGGCATTTACGTCGATGACATTTATTTGGCAAGGCCGCAAGGGGCTGTACTCGACCTCCTTGATGTACAACAGATTGAAGTACTACGTGGACCGCAAGGAACTCTATATGGCAAAAACACCATTGGTGGCGCAATAAAATATGTCACTAAGGAAATGTCTGGCGATGCGACATTTAACGTGGAGGGGACGGTAGGTAGCTATAATCAACGCGATCTTAAGATCACAGGTCAATTGCCGCTCGTGGAAGATACACTCTACCTAGGTTATGGCTTTGCTACTTTAAATCGAGATGGCTTTGGCGAGTTCAAGGTTTCAACGCTACCCGGCCAAGATAAGGAAAACTACAATAAAGAAATTCAAGCTGCGCGGTTAACCTTGGAATATCGTCCAAGCGATGATTTGTTCTTCCGTTTAGCATGGGATAAAACCGACGATGACTCCAACTCTAAAGGGGGTTATCGGTTGTTGCCGAGCTTACTGACTGACGCCCCCGTGCCTGACAGCGTATTTGATTCTTACACCAGTATGCCAACCTGGAATAAAGTAGAGCTTGAGGGATATAGTTTGACCGCTCGCTGGGATCTTTCTGACGCCACCACATTAAAATACATCGGTGCTAGCCGAGATAGTTACTCCCCAACCAATATCGACTTTGATAATACGCCATTACGGATCTTTGATGTACCCGCCATTTATGATGACGAGCAAACCACGCATGAGATACAGCTAAGCCATGCAGGTAACGGCTATAAATTTGTCTCAGGTCTATATTATTACGATGGTAAGTCATGCGGCCAATTCCAAGCAATTTTGGAAGTATTAGGACAAAGCTTGGGCGCACCGGGTCTTACGCGAGAAGTCAGTGGTTGTAACAACTCAAATAGTAAAGCCGCGTATATTCAAGGCACCATTGATTTAGCAGAGCAGTGGTCGCTCACATTGGGCGCTCGTTACACTAAAGACAGCAAAGAGGCACAAGTCAGCAATGGTTTGGTCTTTGATGTCGTGTATCCCGAATCAAATTGGATCCCAGGTTATACACGGCCTGCAGGTGAGCTCGTACCATCAGTGCTCGATGATGAAGAAGATTGGTCACGGTTTACGCCAAGAGTGGGAGTGGAATATCAATACAACCGCGATATTATGTTCTTTGCCAGCTATGCTCAAGGGTTTAAATCCGGCACCTTCAACCCCAGAGCCAGCACTGCGGAGCCTGCTGCAGATCCTGAAATCGTAGATTCATTCGAAATCGGTATGAAAAGCGAGTGGCACGATAACCTAAGAGCCAATATCACGCTATTCACGTTAGATCACAAAGACCGCCAATATATTTCCGTGTTGCCCGGTGCAACCTCTGCCGATCTAAACCAACGACTTGGCAATATTGGTAAGTCTACAGCAAACGGTATTGAAGCCGAGCTGAGCTATGTCGCTACAGAGGCGCTGAGTTTTGACGCCGCAATAGGATATATAGACAGCGACTTCGAAGAGGTACTCGATACTAACCCAGACACGGGCGCGACATTTGACAAATCAGACCGCTTTAGTATTTCTAACACCCCTGATTTAACTTTTAACCTTGGCGCGACATACAAGCTCTACAGTGATATTGGCGATTGGGTATTCAATGCCAGCTACTACCATCGTGGTGATTATGTCTTATTTGAGGAAGATAGCCTACTGACGCAGGATAGCTATGGTTTAGTCAATCTGAGTATTAATTGGTATAGCACAGATGGCAATTGGCGTGTTGGTCTTCATGGGAAAAACCTGACCGATGAAGAATATATGATAGGAGGCTATCAATTCGTGACACCAGACCCGAGCGATCCGAGTAATGTGAGTAAGTACACGCCGGGGCTTGGTGGTGATAATACCTTGATAGGCTACTTTGGCGACCCAAGAACCGTTTCGCTTACCGTGGGTTATCGATTTTAGCGCCAAAAGCGAGGCTGCAAGAGAGCCTCGCTATCTCAATCACTTGATGTAGTTTTGGAAATACCCTATAACAACGGATACTAGGAGTTAGTTAAGGATGTCTCAGGTGCAAGCAATCATCGCTGATGACCACCCATTATTTCGCAGCGCACTCAAACAAGCGGCTGCACAAGCGATTGGTCATGACCCCATCAAAGAAGCCAGTACCTTAGACAGCTTATTCGAGATGTTGCTCGCGCATCCTGAGACAGAGCTAGTATTTTTGGACTTATCTATTCCTGGCGCGAAAGGTCTCGAAGGTCTTGCTCGGTTAAGAAATCAATACCCAGACATATTAGTGATCATGGTTTCAGCCAACGAATCGGCAGCCATTATTAGCCAATGCATTGCCCTCGGGGCAAGCGCTTATATTCCCAAGTCTTCCTCACTAGAGGTGATCAGTGATGCCATCAAGCTCGTTATTGAAGGAGAAACTTGGTTACCCGAAATCGTGGATTTCGCGCCTGAAAATGACAGCGAACAAGCGCAATTTGCGCGTAATTTAGAAAAGCTAACTCCCCAGCAATATCGAGTATTAACGATGATTGCCGATGGCCTTTTGAACAAGCAGATTGCGTATGCAATGTCGATTCAAGAGACCACCATCAAACAGCATGTTTCAGCTATTTTGAAAAAGCTCAATGTGTATAACCGCACCCAAGCTGGGATCCTATTTAATCAGCTGGCGACGGATGTACATCTCGACGATGAAGCGAGTGCTTAACTCTGATTAGATTAGTCGCTTAATCATGCGCTTTAGGGCTGGTGTTTTAAGCGGTTTATAAAGTAATGGGATCCCTGCATCACTCACTCGCTCGCGGATGGTCTCGTCATGGTTAGCGGTGTTGATAATGATTGGCATATCATCAAGCTTAAGCGCTGCTATTACCTCAAGTCCAGTGACACCATGATCAAGCTGATAATCCGCGATCAGCATATCTGCCCGACTCGTTGCTTGCAGCGCACTAAGCTCTGCTTCATCTCGCGCCACAGCCACTTGGCATCCCCAACTCAGTAATACTTGAGACAGTGCATTAAGTGCGTTGGCATCATTATCTAGCAACCAAATAGACAGACCCGATAATTGCGAATCACCGCTGGGTTTGTCAGCGGTTACTTCGGCCTTTTGATCCGTCTGCATTCCATAACTTGGCAGTGTTAAGGTAAATTGCGTGCCTTTATTCAGTTGTGAGCCAAGGGTGATGGGAATTTCCAACACTTCGCATATCCGTTTACTGATCGCAAGTCCGAGTCCTAACCCCTGCGCCAGTTCTTTACTGTGCAGCTGTTTAAACTCTTGAAATATGGCGTCCTGATCTTGCTTTGCAATGCCCACTCCAGTGTCTTCAACAATGATAGAAACACTCTCCCCCTGACATTCAGCGATAAGCCTCACCGTGCCAGACTCAGTGTAACGGATAGCGTTACTCAGTAAGTTTCCCAATACCCTTTTTAGCAGTGCTTTATCGGTGTAGAGCATGGCATCACAAACCCGCACCGCAAACGCTAATCCTTTGTCTTTCGCAACCGCCCCATATTCATTTTCCAATGGTTCCAGCAGTGACGATAACGCAAAGCGCGAGCGATTAACCTTAAACGCCCCAGCCTCTAACTTTGTTAGCTCAAGAATGCTCGACAACAGTTCTTCAGCACTTGCCAATGAACTTTTGATGCTTTGCGAAAGCTCAGCTAAGTCGGTCCCTTGGGCCTTTTCACTCATCAATGAGCAAAACAGGCTCGCTGCGTTGAATGGCTGTAACAGGTCATGACTTGCTGCGGCGAAAAAACGGGTCTTACTCTCCGTTGCATGCTCCGCTTGGCGTTTCGCAGAAGATAAAGCACGGTTGGCGTCTATCAACTCTTTGGTCCTTGCCGCGACCGTTTCTTCTAGATTTACATTAACTTGCTCTAGTAAGGATTGTTGTTTTACAAACTCGGTGATATCCGTATAGGTCGTTACAAATCCACCTCCAGGCAATGGGTTACCTTGCATTTCAAACACTCGACCATCGTGATGCTCGCGGCGGTAGCGATACGCATTGCCTCGTCGTAAATGTGATAGACGCTTCTCTACTTGCTGCTCGACATCAGCATCACCAAATAGCCCGCGCTGCGCATTGTAACGAATAAGCTCAGCCACAGGACGCCCGATAAACAACGCATTGTCTGGATAATTAAACATTTCTGCGTAGCGCTGGTTCCAAGCGACCAATTGCAGTTGGCTATCTACTACACTTATTCCCTGACTGACATTTTCTATCGTCGACTGCAGTAAATCTCGATTAAAACGTAGCACCTGTGACGCTTCATCGACAAATTCTGCAACTTGCTCTAAAGGCTGGCGTTTTTCATCTTTGGCGACATCTAAAATCAGTTTCGCAGATGCCCCTCCAACGAGCGTCGACATCTCCCGCTCGATCATATTTTCCACTTGCAATGGCGCTGGCAGTTTCCAGTTTGCAGGCTCTTTAGGAAAATGAAGCTCAACAAGCTGCTGCGCACGCGCTTGCTCGCTAAAGCGCTGCAGTAATGTTGCCAAGTCTTGGTAACTCAATACCGTGTTAGCGGACTGTGCAGACTTGGACGGCATTACAAATTTATTGCTTTGTAATCGCTCAGCAAGACGTGCAGATGAAATAAACGGGACCAGCAAATAAACCAATAAATTTGCACTTAAAGAGATCAGAACGGATTGGCTCGTACTATCTAACCCCAGACCCAAAAAGTCTAAAGGTGCTAACCATGCGATATTCATAGGCCCCGCGCTCAACCAGTGACTTTCGAAATTAAAGCCACTGATCAAGCTCGGTAACAACAGCGTGTAAAACCAAATAGCAAAACCCGTCACAATCCCCAATTGCGCGCCTAAGCATGAAGCCCCACGCCACCACAAACCAACCACCATAGCGGGAGCAAACTGCGCAACCAAGGCAAATGACATGAGTCCCATATTGGCCAACGTGTTGCCCTCAGCAAGCACGCGATGACTGGCATAACTCAATAATAAAATGCCAACAATGACCACCCGTCGAGCATTGAGCAGATTAAACTTAGATAAACCCCGATGGCTCGAATTTAACTGCGAGCGGCGCAACAAAAATTGATTGATAAAGTCATTGGTGATCATAATAGATAGCACGATGGCTGAGACTATCACCATGCTCGTCGCCGCAGAGAACCCTCCTAAAAAGGCTATCAAAGCGACTAAAGGCGCATCAGATCCCAGTGGTAGGGCAAGCACAAACGTATCGTAGCCAACATCTTGACCATTAAAATACACCAGCCCAGCATAGGCGATTGGCAAAATAAACAAATTAATCAGTAACAAATAAACGGGAAACAGCCAGCGTGCGGTCTTAAATTGGTCTTGTTCATCATATTCAATAAAAGAGGTATGAAACTGCCTCGGCAAACAAAGCGTTGCCAATACCCCTAAAAGAACATGAACTAAATAAACATAGGTTGGGCTAGCGGTTGCCTCTATTTGCTTGGTAATTCCCTGCTGCTCCGCTTGGTAAAATAAGTGAGTGGGTGATTCAAAGAGTACAAAACAGACATAGACACCGACGGCAATAAACGCCAGCAACTTAATTAATGACTCAAAGGCGATTGCAGTCATCAACCCTGGGTTATGCTCACTGGGTCTCAGCCTACGTGTGCCAAACAAAATAGCAAACAGGGCTAACAGCAAGGTGATATAAAAAGTACTATCCTGCCAAAACGCGACACTCACCCGCTGGGTGTCGCTTGTTAGCATACCGATACTGGCACTGGTAGCATTAAGCTGAAGGGCAATATAGGGCACGACCGCAATGACAGAGATCAGAGAAATGAGTCCAGACAGACTAGAAGAATTACCGTAACGAGTGGCAATAAAGTCCGCCATGGAAGTGAGTTGCTGCTGGCGGCATATTTCAGCAATTCGTGTGTAGACTTGCCAACCAAATATAAAAAGTAAAATCGTGCCAACATAAGTTGGGGCAAGCCACCAGCCATTATTTGCAGCTTGCGCGGTAGTACCAAAAAACGCCCAAGAGGTGCAATACACCCCTAGTGACAAAGCATAGGTGACTTGCTTGGCACGATAAGACCTAAATTTAGTACTCGCCCTATCTGCGCCCCATGCAATGGTAAATAAAAGCGCTAAATACAGCAGCGCAATAAGACTGATCAGCCCGATAGAAAACATAACTGTGATGATTTTTTATTGTTTGCTCTAGCATAACGGCTGTACTGTAAAAAGACAGCACACTTTAGTGCTATCCCCCCAATGCTTAGTATCATCACTTATAATCTAAAACTGCTCACCGATTTATCCAGTGCACGGGATAAAGACAGCAGCGACAATGCTTCATCTGACGCTCGTTCGGCTCCGGTTGCAGTCTCTTGCGCGGTTTCGCTGATTTCTGTCACACTTTGCGAAAGTTGCTGTGTAACCGTGTTTTGCTCTTCAGAAGCACTGGCTATTTGCAGATTCATATCTTTAATCGTACTCACAGAGGAAGAAATCGCTTGTAACACTTCATCCGTTTTCGCTGATTTGTCTGCTGTATCTTTAGCATCTTTCACATTCTCTCGCATCATGCCAACGGAGCGCTTCGCTTCATTTTGCAACTTAGAGATCATCTCCTGAATTTCGTCCGTGCTCTTTTGGGTGCGACTCGCAAGGCTTCTCACCTCGTCGGCCACTACAGCAAAGCCTCGCCCTTGTTCACCAGCCCTTGCGGCTTCAATTGCTGCGTTGAGCGCCAACAGATTAGTTTGTTCCGCGATACCCCTGATAACATCCAAAATAGAACCTACCGACTCTGTTTCTTGTTCAAGATTCTCAATGGTTTTGCTAACATTTTCTATTTTACCAACGAGGCCCTCCATTGCTTGCTGTGTTGCAACGACAACTTGAACACCTGAATTAGATTGAGAATCCGCATCAGTCGCGGCATCCGCTGCGAGTTGGGCACTTTGGGTTATCTCAGCAATCGTAGCAGCCATTTCATTCATCGAAACAGCACTATGACTGAGTTGCTCCATTTGGTTGTCCGCCCCTTGTTTAGACTGGGCAGTGATAGCACTAAGTGTTTCCGAAGAGGAAGATAATGCATGTGTAGAGCTTTGGATTTCTGCAATGATGGCTTTTAGTTTGTCAGCCATATCACGCATTGCCAAATAAATACCGCTGACCGATTCCCCCCTGTCAAATTGTATAGTGAGGTCGCCACTGGCTATCCTTGATGCCACTTCCGCGATTTCTTTTGGCTCCCCACCAATAGGGGTTTTGATTAAACGAGTGATATACCAACTCAGAAAGCAACCCAAAAGGATTACAGCTATTGCAACGACAATAATTGTATTCACTGTGTTTTCACTTTGCGCTTGAACAACTGGCCCCAATTCGTCTTGCTTATCTTTAATCGATGCCTTAATACGTGCTAAATAGTCCGCAATAGTTTGACCATTTTTGTTAAGTGATTCGGCTATTAATTGATTCCTCTCAGTGATAATTCGCTGAACTTCGTTTACCCCCTCTGAGTAACGCTCTCCAAGTGACTCTGTATTTGCAAGCAGTTGCTTGGCCGTGCCGTCAATAAACTCCGATTTAGACTGGTTTAGTAAGTCCTTCTCTTGCTTAAGCTCTTTCATTGCTCTTTCATAATCTTCAGACAAGTTACTAACTAGGAACTTATTCACAAATAGCCGCCCTAATAACAATTTCTCCTGCATATGAGCAGCAACATTTAACCCTTGAAAATCATTATGTTCGACACTTAAATCCATTAACTGAGTGACATTTTTGCGCATTTGAGGACCTATTTGATCCAATGTATCGTTAACTACTGTATCTCTGCGACGGTAAAGCGTTAAGATCTGTTTGAAGGTTGCTTCATAATCAGTTAAAGCTTCCTCACTTTTCTCTACTAGCGCTACCAACTCAGGTGTGATTAGGATCTTTCTAGCCTCGAAGAAGTCTTTATGTAATTGCTCAGTCTTTTGTTCAAATTGACGTACATCATCTTGAGACTGCTGTTTGAGGAAATTTAAGACATTGAATCTGGTTGACAACAAGTTTGCTTCCAAACTACTCGCAAGGTTACTTGCTCTAGCTAAACTTCGGTATTCTACAAAATTACTAAAACCACCGCTTAACCCAACATAAGCCACGCCAGAGAGCATGATCATTAGAGCAATCATAATGCCAAATGAAACCGATAATTGCTGACCTAACTTTAACTTTGTAAGCATATACCAACCTTAAACATCGCATTCACGGATAGTCTAGTAGCAATTGCACGAGACGCACGAGCTGATGCTACTTGTATTTAATACAATAATCATTGACGTGAATCGTCATTTAGTAAAGGTACCGATTAAAAAGCAACTCAGGAGGCGTAGGTATATCTCTCTCATCGTGCACGTGCAACTTAGTTATACGCTTGATGCTTTCTTTCTATAAAGAGTACCGTAGATCGGATGTTTAACCTGAGGTTTGATAGCTATTTATAAAAATTATCCATAAACGCAAAAGCCCCAGCTGATGCTGGGGCTTTATAAAAGTCTAATTTAGTTAAAAACTAAAATTAAGCTTTCTTAGGACGTTCAATCACGTCAACTAGCGTCCAAGATTTTTTCTTAGAGATTGGCGCACATTCGCGAATAGTCACGACGTCACCTGCTAGTGCTGTGTTGTTTTCATCGTGTGCGTGCAACTTAGTTGTACGCTTGATGAACTTACCGTAGATCGGGTGTTTAACCTGACGCTCGATAGCAACAACGATTGACTTGTCCATTTTGTCGCTAACTACACGACCTTGTACAGTACGGATCTTATCGCTCATTATGCACCTGCCTTCTGGTTGATAACCGTTTTCACACGCGCAATATTGCGACGTACTTTCTTAAGCTCGTGAGTTTGAGCTAGCTGACCAGTGCTCGCTTGCATGCGCAGGTTGAACTGCTCACGAAGAAGCTCTAGAAGTTCAGCATTTAGCTCTTCTACGCTTTTGTCTTTAAGTTCGCTAGCTTTCATTACATTACCGTCCGAGTTACAAATGTTGTTTTGAAAGGTAATTTACGAGCAGCTAGGTCGAATGCTTCGCGAGCAAGCTCTTCTGAAACACCTTCCATCTCGTAAAGTACTTTACCAGGCTGAATTTCAGCAACCCAGTATTCAACAGAACCTTTACCTTTACCCATACGAACTTCAAGCGGTTTCTCTGTAATTGGCTTATCTGGGAATACACGGATCCAGATTTTACCTTGACGCTTGACGTGACGTGTCATAGCACGACGAGCTGCTTCGATTTGACGAGCAGTCATACGGCCACGGCCAGTCGCTTTCAAGCCGAAAGAACCGAAGCTAACTTTGTTACCGCTGGTAGCCAGACCACGGTTGCGGCCTTTGTGTACCTTACGGAATTTTGTACGTTTTGGCTGTAACATTAGTCGCTACCTCTTACTTAGCACTTTTTTTAGCTTTCTTCGGCGCACGTTTAGCTGGCTTCTCTTGCTCTTGAACTAGTGGAAGACCACCAATTACTTCGCCTTTGAAGATCCAAACCTTAACACCGATGATACCGTAAGTGGTCAAAGCTTCTGAAGTTGCGTAGTCGATATCAGCACGTAGAGTGTGTAGAGGTACACGACCTTCACGGTACCACTCAGAACGTGCGATTTCAGCACCGCCTAGACGGCCGCTTACTTCAACTTTGATACCCTTAGCACCTAGGCGCATTGCGTTTTGTACTGCGCGCTTCATAGCACGACGGAACATAACACGACGCTCTAGCTGAGAAGAGATACCGTCAGCAACTAACTGTGCATCTAGCTCTGGCTTACGTACTTCTGCGATGTTGATTTGCGCAGGTACACCAGCAAGCTTAGTTACAGCTTGGCGAAGCTTTTCAACATCTTCACCTTTTTTACCGATAACAACACCAGGACGAGCTGTGTGAATTGTTACACGGATTGATTTAGCTGGACGCTCGATAACGATCTTAGCTACAGAAGCACTTTTCAATTCCTTAGTAAGGTATTGACGTACTTTGTGATCGCCAAAAAGCTGTTCAGAGAAATCTTTTGTATTCGCGTACCAAGTAGATACCCAAGGCTTTGAGATACCTAGGCGAATACCAGTAGGATGAACTTTTTGTCCCATTACTTATATCTCCTAGCTATCCGATACCACAACAGTGATGTGGCTTGTACGCTTAAGGATGCGGTCTGCGCGTCCTTTAGCACGTGGCATAATACGTTTCATTGTAGGACCTTCGTCTACAAATACTTTAGCCACTTTAAGCTCATCAATGTCAGCACCTTCGTTGTGCTCCGCGTTCGCGATAGCAGACTCAAGTACTTTCTTAACTAATACAGCCGCTTTCTTCGGGCTGTACGCCAGGATTTCTAGCGCGCGATCAACCGGAAGTCCACGGATTTGATCTGCCACTAGACGTGCTTTCTGCGCCGAACCAGAGGCGAATTTGTGTTTAGCTAATGCTTCCATCATACCCTCCGATTAACGCTTCTTAGCTTTCTTATCCGCAGCGTGACCGCGGTAAGTACGTGTAGGTGCAAATTCACCCAGTTTGTGACCGATCATTTCGTCTGTGATGAACACAGGAACGTGCTGACGACCATTATGGACAGCGATGGTCAATCCGATCATGTTAGGTATGATCATTGAACGACGGCTCCAAGTTTTAATTGGCTTCTTGTCACCGCTTTCCAACGCTTTCTCTACCTTCTTCAGCAAGTGTAGGTCAATAAATGGACCTTTCTTGAGAGAACGTGGCATGGCAATTCCTCAACTATTATTTAGTACGACGACGTACGATAAACTTATCAGTACGCTTGTTCTTACGAGTCTTGTAACCTTTAGTAGGTACGCCCCATGGAGATACAGGGTGACGACCACCAGAAGTACGACCTTCACCACCACCGTGTGGGTGGTCAATCGGGTTCATGGCAACACCACGAACTGTAGGACGGATACCACGCCAACGATTTGCACCAGCTTTACCTAGTGAACGTAGCATGTGTTCTGCGTTACCTACTTCGCCAAGAGTCGCACGACAATCAGACTCAACCTTACGAACTTCGCCAGAACGAAGACGTAGTGTTACGTATTGACCTTCACGAGCAAGGATCTGTACGTAAGCACCAGCAGAACGTGCAATTTGTGCACCTTTGCCAGGTTTAAGTTCAACGTTGTGTACAGTAGAACCTACAGGGATATTACGCATAGGTAGTGTGTTACCAACCTTGATTGGTGCATCAACACCAGATTGGATTGCATCACCTGCTTTAAGACCCTTAGGTGCAATAATGTAACGACGCTCACCGTCTGCATATAATACAAGAGCGATGTTTGCGCTACGGTTTGGATCGTACTCTAGACGCTCAACTTTAGCTGGAATGCCATCTTTTGTGCGTGTAAAGTCGATTACACGGTAGTGTTGCTTATGACCACCACCGATGTGACGAACCGTGATACGACCGTTGTTGTTACGACCACCTGATTTAGAGTTTTTCTCTAATAGCGGAGCGTAAGGCTTACCCTTGTGTAGATCAGGGTTAACCACTTTAACGACGTGACGACGACCCGCAGAAGTTGGTTTACACTTTTGAAGTGCCATAATTCTAACTCCCCTTATTACTCGGCGCCGCCGACAAAGTCTAGCTCGCTACCTTCTTTAAGAGTAACGTATGCTTTTTTCCAATCGCTACGACGGCCAAAACGCATACCAGTACGCTTTGTCTTACCCTTAACATTTAGAGTGCGAACACCAGTTACTTCTACTTCGAAAAGCTTTTCTACAGCTGCTTTAACTTCAGCTTTAGTTGCATCTTTAGCTACTTTGAAAACGATAGTGTTGTTTTCTTCAGCAGATACAGTGCTCTTCTCAGAGATGTGTGGAGCAAGGATTACTTTTAAAAGACGTTCTTCACGGATCATGCTAGCGCCTCCTCAAGTTGCTTAACAGCAGCAGCAGTAATCAGAACCTTATCGAAAGCGATTAGGCTTACTGGGTCGATGCCAGCTACGTCACGCGTGTCAACCTTGTACAGGTTACGTGCAGAAAGGAATAGATTCTCATCTACTTCTTCAGTCACGATTAGTACGTCTTTAAGCTCAAGTTCTTTAAGCTTAGCTACTAGTTCTTTAGTCTTTGGTGCTTCTAGACCAAAGTTTTCAACAACTACTAGACGATCTTGACGAACAAGCTCAGAAAGAATGCTCTTGATCGCACCGCGATACATTTTACGGTTAACTTTTTGGCTGTGATCTTGCGGCTTAGCTGCAAAGCTCACACCACCGCTGCGCCAGATTGGGCTGCGGATTGTACCAGCACGTGCACGGCCAGTACCTTTTTGGCGGAATGGTTTCTTACCACCACCGCGTACTTCAGAACGTGTCAATTGAGCACGAGTACCTTGGCGAGCACCTGCTGCATAAGCAACAACTACTTGGTGTACCAATGCTTCGTTAAACTCACGTCCAAAAGTAGCTTCGGAAACTTCAAGCGCGCCAGCGCCTTTAATTGCTAATTCCATCACTAAATCTCCAGGACTTATGCTTTAACAGCTGGTTTAACGATAACGTCACCGCCGATAGCGCCAGGTACTGCACCTTTAACTAAAAGCAAGTTACGCTCTGCGTCAACACGTACTAGTTCAAGGTTCTGTGTCGTTGAACGAACATTACCCATTTGACCGGCCATTTTCTTACCTTTGAAAACTTTACCAGGAGACTGGTTTTGACCGATTGAACCAGGAGCACGGTGAGATAGAGAGTTACCGTGAGTTGCGTCTTGCATGCTGAAGTTCCAGCGCTTAACACCACCTTGGAAACCTTTACCTTTTGAAGTACCAGTAACGTCTACTTTTTTCACTTCAGTGAAAAGTTCAACAGTTAGCTCTGAACCTACTTCAAATTCACCTTCACCGCCGTTAAGACGGAATTCCCACAGGCCGCGACCCGCTTCAACGCCAGCTTTAGCGAAGTGACCCGCTGCTGGTTTGTTTACACGGCTTGCTTTTTTCTCGCCTGCAGTAACTTGAAGCGCGTTATAACCGTCAGTTGCGTCAGATTTGATCTGCGTAACACGGTTAGGAGTCGCTTCGATAACTGTCACAGGGATAGATACACCATCTTCAGTGAAGATACGTGTCATACCCACTTTACGACCGACTAGACCTAATGCCATTTTCCTAAAACCTCTCTAATCTTCCGATTAACCCAGGCTGATTTGAACATCAACACCAGCAGCAAGGTCTAGGCGCATTAGAGCGTCTACAGTCTTGTCAGTTGGTTCTACGATGTCGATCAGACGTTTGTGGGTGCGGATTTCATACTGATCACGCGCGTCTTTGTTTACGTGCGGAGAGATCAATACTGTGAAACGTTCTTTGCGCGTAGGTAGTGGGATTGGACCACGAACCTGTGCACCAGTGCGCTTCGCTGTTTCCACGATTTCCGCCGTTGATTGGTCAATCAAACGGTGGTCAAAAGCTTTTAGGCGAATACGAATGCGTTGATTTGACATTCTTAAACCTCAAAATAAAAAGAGCATTTAAAAAGAGCATAAAAAAACGACCGAGACTAACTCAATTATTCCTGAGGAGTCGGCTGTTAATTTATTTCTACCGTTGAACTCACAATTGGAGTTCCTGTTCATAGGGCCTGAAATCCAGACCTTTCATTTACTTTCCTAGACGCTATGGTCAAGAAAGTCTGCATATTATAGTGATATTGGTGATAAATGCAACAACTAATACAAAGTAATTTTATCGCTAGGCTCCATAGGCGCTGTCACGCAGATACAGCGCTTTGAACATACACAATATTTCACTCACAAAAACCACATAGAACAAAATTCACTCTACTCAAGCGTTCGCTTCTGTTAGTCTTCTATAGGCAAATATTGCGACAAGAAAACATGGATGACGCCTTTGTAAATGGTCAGTCCAGTTAAATCTTGGTATTCTATGGCTAATGATAATTGTTCGGTATTCCCATGCAGATTTTTTCTTATTTGCTTACAACCATCGCTCGCTGTAGCAACTGGCTTTTTGTTAAAAGTAAAGTGTTACCAGAGCATCCCATCGAGGATTATGAGCTAGACTCCAGCATTCCCACATTTTATGTAGCGAGACTCGACTCGGTATCAGACATGGTCGCGCTAGATGTTATGTGTAAAAAGCTTGGTTTACCAAGACCATCTCAAAAAGCGCGAATTGGCAATAGAGAACTCAATCGTTTTGTTGGGATCCAGGCTCCGCCTAGTGTCTTTGGCAATAGTCATAAACCAAGTGATGCGCTTGAACATAGCAAAGCGATTTTTGAAGCCTTAAAAGATGACGACAATACCGATGCGCAGGTTATTCCGGTCACCATATTATGGGGTCGTAATCCTGGTAAAGAAAAGCCTGGTGTAGGAACCTTATTATCCAACTCATTAACACCGAGCTGGCTACGCAAATGCTTTGTGATCTTGTTTTCAGGCAGGGATAACTTTGTTCGATTTTCTCGCCCGATTGAACTCAATCAATTGTTAAACGATAAAGCAGACGTTGAGGAGCTGCCACATAAGCTGCTGCGCGTTGCACGCGTACATTTCCGTCGTCAAAAATTGGCCGCTACCGGCCCCAAATTACCATCACGTGAGCAGCTATTTAATTCTATCTTAGCGTCGCAAAGCATTAAAAAGGCCATTGCTGACGAAGCAAAGACAAAAGGTCTAAGTCAGGAAGAAGCAAGATTACAAGCACTTAGGTTATTAGACGAAATAGCCGCAAACTATTCAGACGCCATGGTGCGCGTAGCTGACAGGGCGCTCACTTGGCTGTGGAACAAGCTTTATAATGGTATTGAAGTTAATAACTCAGACAAAGTACAAGCACTCGCAGACAAAGGACACGAGATCATTTACGTGCCATGTCATCGTAGCCATATGGATTACTTGCTTCTAACTTATATCATTTACCATCAGGGTTTAGTACCACCGCATATCGCAGCTGGCGTTAATCTCAACTTTTTCCCTGCGGGCCCTATTTTCCGCCGTAGTGGTGCCTTCTTTATTCGCCGATCCTTTTCTGGCAACAAACTCTATTCCGCGGTATTCAAGGAATATTTAAGCCAGTTATTTATCAAAGGGTATTCCGTTAAGTTTTATACTGAAGGTGGCCGCAGTCGTACCGGTCGTCTTCTACCACCAAAAACGGGGATGTTGGCAATGACACTGCAATCCATGCTTCGCGGCATTGATAGACCTATATCATTAGTGCCCGTTTATCTCGGCTATGAACATGTTATGGAGATCAACACCTACCTCAAAGAGCTGGCTGGCAACAGTAAGAAAAATGAGTCTATCTTTGGTATTTTTAAGGCGATTAAGAACCTTAAAAACTATGGTAGAGGGTATTTAAATTTCGGCGATCCGATATCAGTCAACCAATTTTTGAATGAGCATCAACCAGATTGGCGTGATTCTATCCACCCCACCGAAACTCAAAAGCCAGCTTGGCTGAACAAGCAAGTTGCCGATCTCGCTGATGTCATCATGACTGAGATAAATAACTCAGCAGCACTGAACTCAGTTAATTTGCTTGCGACAATTTTGCTGAGTAACGAGCAATTTGCATTGCCTAAATCACAACTGCTACAACAGCTTGATTTGTATCTTGGACTACACAGAAATGCACCTTATCACGACAATGCGACGGTGCCAGATTCGAGCTCTGAGGGCTTACTCGATCATGCACTTAAGCTTGATAAGTTCGATATTATTGAAGACAGTTTCGGCAGCATCATTAGTGTTAAGGAAAAAGAACGCGCTCTGCTTAATTATTACCGTAACAATATTCTGCACCTGTTTGCCGTACCAAGCTTAATCGCTCAGCAACTCTTCAACCGCTACAGCTTGACTGTTGATGAGTGCCGTAAAGAGGTAGCGCTTTTGTATCCCTTGTTTGCAAAAGAGTGGTTCTTAACAGACCTTAAGACAGGATATATAGAGTCTATTTTTGAATACTTTGCGGCTAAGGATCTGATCACCTTTGATGGTCACTTAGCCTCGGTTAACAAAGATGGTAGCGCGTTGGCACAATTAGAAATGCTAGGTAAAGTGATCCACTTAACGCTTGAACGCTATGCAATCACGATTAACCTGGTTAAGCGTCATCAAGGATTAAGTCGTAGCGAGCTTGAAAAAGAAAGTGCACTTCTTGCCGACCGACTAGGAACTTTGCATGGTATCAAAAGCCCAGAGTTTTTTGACAAAAAAGTGCTCAGTGCATTTGTCACTAGCCTAAAAGAGCAAGGCTTTATAGAACAAGATGAAGCCGCTGGCATTCGCGGCACAGAATCACTACATACTTTAGAGCAGTACTTAAAAGCCCTGCTACCTGCACGAATACATCAGTCTATTCAGCATATCGTCTAATACCATAAGGCCCCAATTTAGGGGCCTTATGGTGCATAGCAAAGCTTAAGTTAGACGATTATCTACTACTTGCTTTGTAACAACAGCAATAACACATAGTGCCGCCGCTATATCTACAGAGATTATTTGATGCGGCCAAACTAAAGCGATACCTAAAAGCGCTAACACCATCCTGATTGGTTTATTGAGCTTCGCCTCCGCATAACCGTATATCGCTGCTACCAAAGCGTACATTCCCACAAGCGCGGTAAAAAAAACCTGCATGATCTCAAAGTTACTCCCCCCAATAAACGGCGTATAAGCAAACAGTAAGGGAACGATGTATAGTGCTTTGGCCGTTTTCCATGCTTCTATTCCTGTTGCCATCGGCGGTGTTTTGGCAATGCCCGCGGCAGTAAAAGCGACCAAGCACACCGGCGGTGTCACATTGCTGTCTTGCGATAACCAAAAAATTATCATATGGGCAGAGAGTAGCATCATGGCTAAATGCGTGGCATCAAACTGGCTACTGCGAATAATATCAATAGCCTCCGGTGGCAAGCTTGCCAAAATAGTAAACACTTGAGCCGCGGTAATATTTGGCTGGTTGTATATCTCTCCAAGTGCTGGTGCCATCATACTCATCATCATCGTCGCAGTTTCATTGAGTTGACCATTTACTATGGTCTCTACCAGTGCTGACTGGCTGATCAAGCCATATAGAGCCGGTGCAGAAAGCGTTGCCAACACAATGTACGATGCCGTCACCGGCAGTCCCATACCGATAATTAACGAGGCCAACGCAATCAATACCAACAACAGTATCAAACTTGCTCCCGCCCATTCATTTATCATTAGAGAAAAAGTAACGCCTAAGGAACTGATTGAAATACAATTAACCAGCATGCCAATGGCAACCAATAATATTGCTGTCTTAGCGCTGTTTTCAGTTGCATTTGCAAGCGCAGCCAAAATCTTTGACCACCTCATCGGCGCAGGTGAAAACAAAGAAAACAGACACACACTGAGCGTCGCAATACTGACTGCATAAGTTGGCGTAAAGCCATAAATCATCAATGTTACGAGCAACACGATAGGCAATAAATGATGCCAACCGGACTTCAGTTCTTGCCAAGCACTTAATTGCTCGGGCTCTAATACTGGCTGGATATTCAAACGCTTAGCTTGAATACGTACAAAGATGGCGATAGATGCGAAATAAAGCAGAGCGGGAACAAAGGCCGCAGCAATTATCGTAAGATAAGGAATTTGAGTATAGGAGGCCATCACAAATACACCAGCCCCCATAATCGGCGGGATCAGCTGACCTCCCGTCGATGCTCCGGCTTCAACTGCTGCCGCAAACTTTGCAGGAAAACCAGCTTTCTTCATTAATGGAATGGTGATCACCCCAGTCGCCGCTGTATTCGCGATAGCAGAGCCCGATACGGAGCCCATCATACCCGAGCTCACAACAGCAACAAGTCCCTGCCCGCCAACCATGCGACCGACAAGCGCATTGGCAAAGCGAATGATAAAATCCCCTGTTCCTGCTTGGACTAGAAATGCGCCAAACAAGATAAACATAAAAACAAACGTCCAAGAAATTTTAGCAATAGGTCCAAACAAACCGTCATCAAAGTAATTGCGAAACAAAATAGTTTCTGCGCTTAAACCAGCAAAATGAAACACGCCATCAATATGCTGTCCCAAAAACAGCACATAGCTCATCGCCAGTAGGATCATCACCGGGATAAACCAGCCCACACAGCGCCGGACCAACTCAAGCGCGAGGAGCACAGCGGTGGAAGATGCTATCCAGTCAGCCGTAGCAAATTCATAATTACGCGCAGCCAACGCATCACTGTACAGAACAAGATAACCGCAGCTCACGATTAAACCGATAAACAGCCCGATATCAATAACGCTAGAAAGCACTGCTAATTTGCCAACTCTAAGCGGCAAGGTGAGCAAGATAATGCTACCAAATAGCATGAAATGAATGGCAGAAATATAGTTATCTGGCCAAGTGGCGACCAAGTTAAAATAGAGGTGCAACAGACTCGAGAGTATCGCTAAATAAAAAGCGATCCGATTACGAGCTGCTGTTGGTGCTACTAACGCGCTTTGCTCATTGCTACTATTACTCATTGATAGATACTATCCCGTTTTACTTAGTTGACGGCGTTACTGCAGATGAGCAGGTATGGAAATACCTATTTCTTTATAATACTTCAGCGCACCGGGATGTAGCTTGGCAGGCAGCCCCATAAGTGCCTTTTCTATCGCCATGGCTTTAGTCGCTTTATGGATGGTTTGAAGAAAGACTAAATTTTCATAAATTGCCTTGGTGAGTAGATATACATCTTCCTCACTCATATCTTTATGTGCAGCAAGAAAGTTTGGCTGCGCAATTGTTTTGATTGCGTTAGTTTGGCCGGGGTAAGTGTTAGCTGGGATCTCGAAGCGTGACCATAGCTCTACCTCAGCGTTGACTTTATTTAGCTGCTCATCAGTGAAATCCAGCACAGTGATACCATTGGCATCGGCCGCATAAGCACTTGTGATAGCGCTGACAGGTACTCCTGCTGGAATATTCATTCCAGCAATCTGACCATTTTGTAGGGCGCTAGAAGATCCCGCGTAACCTTTATGCACCAAAGTGAATTTGTCACTATCGACGCCCAGTGCAGCCATAATGTGCTTTCCAGATCCTTCCGTTCCAGAGTTACGCTTACCAATGCCAAACCCTTGTGAATATAGGTTTTTCAAATCTGAGACGTTGCCCGTTTTGGCATACTTCTTAGCAATGACAAAGTGCTCAACGTTTTGCCACAACATCGTCACAGAACGCAGATAATCTTGTTTGCCAACGGGTGTCATTGCACCCGTCCCCTGCGTCGCCCACGCGCCGTAAAGGCCTTGTAGAATCGCCAGTTCAGCTTCTTTATTACGCATGAGTTTGAGGTTATCACCAGAACCGGCAGAGGTAATGGCCGACACACTCATACCGTGCTGCGGCGTGACTTTTAGCTTAGTTAGTGTCGCAATCGCGACACCTACTGGATAAAAAGTGCCACCAGATGAGGCTGTCGCCAAAATATAGGATCTGTCTTTATCTACATTGGCAAAGCTTGTAAAAGTACATAGTGATATTGTGATACTGAGCACAGCAGAAATTGTTCGAGCCGAAAGACCTAACATCTTTTCACTCCCTAATTTTAGGTTTTATATGGGCTTATTGTGCACACCTTTACGCAATTAACCAAATTTTTACGTAGCTGGTGGCAGGATATCAGCATATAGAATAGGGAGATTAAATGGTGAGAATATGGATTTTAAGCTGTCGAAAGCAAATATAAGAACATTATCGAGTTGTTAGTTATAAACATCACAACGACAAAAATGATGCTTTTATATGAGAATGACCCTTTTCCTTTGTCGCGATATAAAATCGCTGCTACAAAGCATTAAAAAAGGCCGAACTCCTGTCAGAGAACGACCCTTTTCATTTGTCGCGATATAAAATCGCTGCTACAAGCCATTAAAAAAGGCCGCCAAAGCGACCTTTTTTTATGTGTGTTACGACAATCTACAGATTACTCTTCGATTGTTGCTACAACACCAGCACCTACTGTACGGCCACCTTCACGGATAGCGAAACGTAGACCTTCGTCCATCGCGATTGGTACGATTAGCTCAACAGTCATCTTGATGTTGTCGCCAGGCATTACCATTTCTACGCCGTCTGGTAGCTGGATGTCACCAGTTACGTCTGTTGTACGGAAGTAGAATTGTGGACGGTAACCTTTGAAGAAAGGAGTGTGACGACCACCTTCATCTTTCGAAAGTACGTATACTTCTGAAGTGAATTTTGTGTGTGGCTTGATTGAACCAGGCTTACATAGTACTTGACCACGCTCAACTTCATCACGCTTAGTACCACGTAGTAGTGCACCGATGTTCTCACCCGCACGACCTTCGTCTAGTAGCTTACGGAACATCTCAACACCCGTACAAGTTGTCTTCGTAGTTTCTTTAATACCTACGATTTCTACTTCGTCGTTCACGTTGATGATACCAGCTTCTACACGGCCTGTTACTACTGTACCACGACCTTGGATTGAGAATACGTCTTCGATAGGCATGATGAATGGCTTATCGATGTCACGCTCTGGCTCTGGGATGTAAGTATCTAGTGCTTCTGCAAGCTCAATGATCTTCGCTTCCCACTGCTCTTCGCCTTCTAGTGCTTTAAGCGCTGAACCTTGGATTAGTGGTAGGTCATCACCTGGGAAGTCGTACTCAGAAAGTAGTTCACGAACTTCCATCTCTACTAGCTCTAGTAGCTCTTCGTCGTCAACCATGTCACATTTGTTCATGAATACGATGATGTAAGGTACACCAACCTGACGAGAAAGTAGGATGTGCTCACGTGTTTGAGGCATAGGACCGTCAGTAGCAGCAACTACTAGGATCGCGCCATCCATCTGTGCAGCACCTGTGATCATGTTTTTAACATAGTCAGCGTGTCCTGGACAGTCTACGTGTGCATAGTGACGAGTTGGTGTGTCATACTCAACGTGTGAAGTTGAGATTGTGATACCACGCTCACGCTCTTCTGGAGCGTTATCGATTGATGCGAAGTCTTTTGCTGTACCACCGTATACTTTTGCAAGTACGTTAGTGATTGCTGCAGTTAGAGTTGTTTTACCGTGGTCAACGTGGCCGATAGTACCAACGTTTACGTGCGGTTTTACGCGTTCAAACTTTTCTTTTGCCATGACGAAACCTATAAGTTTTGTGTATCTAGATTACATATAAAAATAATCCACGACGAGTGTGGATTAGAATTATTCAGTCTATTATAAATATTTTTTCGACAATTCAAAGGAAGTATTTGAGAAGATTCTTCGGAGACTGGTGCTGATAGGCAGATTTGAACTGCCGACCTCACCCTTACCAAGGGTGCGCTCTACCAACTGAGCTATATCAGCACGCCAGACGAACTGGAGCGGGCAGCGGGAATCGAACCCGCATCATCAGCTTGGAAGGCTGAGGTAATAGCCATTATACGATGCCCGCTTTAGGAACCTGTTCTTAACTACCTCTAACCGTCAAGAATAAAGTGGTGGAGGGAGCTGGATTCGAACCAGCGAAGGCTGAGCCGTCAGATTTACAGTCTGATCCCTTTGGCCGCTCGGGAACCCCTCCACGTAAAATTCTTTCCTAAAGCATCCTATACAAGATAGGGTAAAAAGATGGTGCCGACTATCCGAGTCGAACGGATGACCTACTGATTACAAGTCAGTTGCTCTACCAACTGAGCTAAGTCGGCACTGCTTTAGTACGGGGCGAGATATTAGAGCAACCATTGACTTGATGCAACAGGAATATGCAAAAAAATTTAAATTTATTGTTCAAACGCTCAGTTTTAAGCCAATCCCATGACATTTTTACAGTTATTGTGGGTTTTTCCACCAAACTGACAGCCCTTTGAATACCAAAAGGTCATCAAAAACTGCTGACTCGATATGGTTTTTTATTAACTCGCCATATCCACCTGCGCACAATACCAACGCAGATTCATTATTAAGCTGCTGTTTTGCACTATGTACGAGTCCAAGCGTTGCTGCTAACGCACCATTTTTCACCGCTTCTGGTGTATTTTTAGCAAATTCCGCGGCAAACGGAGTGTTCTCATCACAAAATACCCGCTCTGCACGCGCGGTAATACTGGAAATCATGAGATCGATACCTGACAAAATCCACCCACCCATGTGTATCCCTTGTGCAGTCACTACATCAACCGTGGTCGCAGTGCCTGAATCAATCACGATAATATCTTGTGTTGGATATAGAGCATGTGCGGCAAGTACAGCGAGCCACCTATCAATTCCCAAATTTTTAAAACTAGGATAGGCGCAAGTTACCCCAGCTCGCCTTGGCGATACATGTGCTTGCTCTAGCACAAGACCAAACTCAGAGGCGCGACTTTCCACCCACTGTAATCTTGTTCCCTTACCAACCTGAGAGCAGACAATTGCGGTTAGCTTTTGCCATTCAATATCACTTTCTTTTACAGGACTAATACGGCCTTCATGCTCAAGTGCATATTTAACTGCGGTATTACCTACGTCAATTAGCAGTTTCACGATATCACCTTTCTTAACGAAATTTCACCGCCATAAAAAGCTTTAAGCTCACCATCTTGCCTAAGTAATAAGCCGCCTTGCATATCGATGCCTTCACAGATCCCACGCCATTCTCTTTGCCCTGTACTCAAGGTCACTGCATCACCTTTAAAGGCATTTAGACTATTCCACTCGGTCACCATTTCGCTCAGTCCAGACTCTTTATACTGCGCAAGACGCTCATACAAAGAGTGAGTGAGCTGCACCACTAACTGATTTTTATCAATTTGACCTAAGTGCGTTTGTAGATCTGTCCAAGCTTGGTCGATGTGTTTAGAGGCAGATTCTGGCATGCATATATTTAGCCCGATCCCAATCACGAGATGGCAAGGCCCTTCCACTTGCCCCTCTAGCTCAACCAAGATCCCCGCCAGTTTTTGCTGGTTGAGATAAATGTCGTTTGGCCATTTTAATTCAACGGAAATACCATAAAGGACCTTTAACGCATCATATACCGCAAGTCCTACAGCAATAGATAAGCCCATCGCGGCTTGCATACCAGCGTCAAACTGCCAGTAATAGCTGTAATAAAGGTTAGCGCCAAAGGGCGATTGCCATACCCGACCTCTGCGCCCTCTGCCAGCTTGCTGCATTTCAGCCACCAAGACATGGCCTGACCCCATATTCTGTTTGTCCTGCAAGCGGCGCATTAGCTCGCTATTCGTTGAGTCTATAATTGCGTGATATTCGATTGGACACTCACTTTGAAACTGCTGTCGCCATAGAGTATTCAACTTACTTTGATGAATAAGCGGTAAGCTATAATTGAGTTTATAGCCGCGGCCATTGACTCGAAATATATCCACGCCCATCTCTTGCAACGCTGCTATATGCTTTGCAATAGCCGCGCGACTAATACCTAATTGCTCTCCCAGTTCTTGCCCTGAGACAAATTCTCCTTTGTTCAAGGCCGCTAAAATCGTTTGCTTCTTATGATCAGGCGTTTTCATGGCATTCCACACTTTGCAACTGACATTCACCATGCTTTGTTATAAGGCGCACTTCATGCTCAAGTAACACAGCAAATTTTTGCCAAACGGTTTGCTGAATATGGCTCACTAACTGTTTTAAATCTTCACCAGTGCTGCCACCACTATGAACAAGTACCAGCGCTTGTTTCTCATACACACGAATGGCTCCACGGTGGCAGCCTTTTAGACCCGCTTTGTCAATTAACCAGCCAGCCGCAAGTTTTACATGGTCATTGTCCACATCAAACGCTGGCACCTCAGGAAATTTACTTTGCAACTGAGCTGCAAACGCCCTATCAACCACTGGGTTTTTAAAAAAGCTCCCAGCATTTGCAAGCGTCGCAGGATCGGGCAATTTACTGTTTCGGGTAACTATCACCGCTTCACAAATCTCTTGCGCGGTTGCTGTATCACTCAAGCTTTGTAGAGGGCCATAACTTAACGTTGGCTGCCAACGTTTAGGCAAAGTAAATGTCACTTCAGTAATCACTAACTGATCTTTTAGGCGGTGTTTAAAGACTGAATCTCGATAGCCAAATTCACACTCTGCATTTGTTAATGTAGTGAAGCGCCGCTCGGCGATATCAAATCCTCTAACGGCAGTGATAAATTGTGATACTTCAACGCCGTAGGCGCCGATATTTTGTACCGGTGCCGCACCAACGGTGCCAGGGATCAATGCGAGGTTTTCTAACCCATCAATTCCGTTATCAAGCAGCTTTGTAACGAGCTGGTGCCAGTTTTCTCCAGCTGCGACTGTAACGACATAACTATCACCTTGTTGATCAATATCGACACCTAAGGTCGCAAGCTTAATAACGGTTCCAGCATAGTCTTCCAGAAAAATGGTATTACTCCCTTCCCCAATTAAAAAGAAAGGACGACTGAAATCGAGCTCAACCAGCGCATGTGGATCTGTGATAACAATAAGGGACTCGCAACACGACGGCAGCGAAAAAGTGTGATAAGACTGCAAACTAGTCACTGCAGCACCTTGCCAATATTAACTAAACTGGCGCTAGTGTAGCGCATTGCCCTGACTTACGCATTAACGTCATCTTGCCCACCATTTTATGTAACCCATCGGCTTATACTGTTTAAATGGTTAGAAATTAGTTATGTTAGCCGTTCTAATTGGGAATATTCTTTTTATAAGAGCAGCATTATGATGAAACTTTCGGCACTTACGCTCAGCCTCGCCATGGCTGGCCTTGTCCACACTGCTGATGTAAACGCAGCCGTTGACCAACACACTTACGCTAATCTTAACGATGTTATTACCACACACTTGCATTTAGACCTAGACGTTGACTTTGAAGATAAGCAACTAGAAGGTTTTGTTGAACACACACTAGATTGGCAGAACCGCCAAGCAAGAACGCTGGTGCTAGATACGCGTGACCTCGAAATCGACAAAGTGATGTATCAAGGTAAAGATGATAAATGGCATACCGCCAAGTTTGATCTTGCCAAGCGCGATGATGTGAAAGGTGCTAAGTTAACTATTCACTTTAAAGAGCAAGCAAAAAAAGCACGTATTTATTACAACAGCTTGCCAGTAGCATCAGGTCTACAGTGGTTAACACCGCAGCAAACCGCAAGTAAATCTCACCCATTTATGTATAGCCAGTCTCAAGCTATTCATGCTCGTAGTTGGATCCCTGTGCAGGATACGCCAGCAATGCGTGTGACTTACTCTGCTCGCGTACATACACCTAAAGATGTGCGTGCGGTAATGAGTGCGGACAATACCGGCGCATTGATCAAAGATGGCGATTATTGGTTTGATATGCCACAAGCTATCCCACCATACCTAATTGCAATTGGTGCAGGTAATCTTGAATATAAAGAGATGTCGCACCAAACTGCGATTTTTGCAGAACCGCAAATCCTCGATGCCTCTGTTGCAGAGTTTAACGATACACAAGCGATGATCGACAAAACCAATGCCATGTATGGTGAATACGCTTGGGGTAGATACGATCTGCTCATGTTGCCGCCTAGCTTCCCGTTTGGTGGTATGGAAAATCCACGCCTGTCATTTATCACGCCAACCGTAGTTGCCGGTGACAAAAGTTTAGTAAACCTTATCGCCCATGAGTTAGCGCACTCTTGGTCTGGAAACTTAGTGACCAACGCGACATGGGAAGACCTATGGCTAAATGAGGGTTTCACCTCTTACGTTGAAAACCGTATTATGGAAGAAGTGTTTGGTCGTGACCGCGCGGTGATGGAGCAAGCGCTTGACGCTGCTGGCCTACGTGCACAACTTAACACTATCGCCGCTCCTGATACGCGCATGAATTTAGAGCTTAATGGCCGCGATCCTGACGATGCGTTTAGCTCTGTACCTTACACTAAAGGTCAATTATTCCTTATTTATCTAGAAGAAAAGTTTGGTCGTGACAAGTTCGACAAGTTTGTTAAAACCTACTTTAAAACGTTCTCTTTTAAATCTCTGACTACCGATGAATTTGTCGCGTACTTAGACAAAAACTTGCTACAGCAATATCCTGGTATCGTGAGCTTAGAAAAAGCCAAAGAATGGATTTATGAGCCAGGTTTGCCAAGCGACGCACCGAACCCAACTTCTGATGCTTTTGAAAAAGTGGATGCGCTAACTCAAGCTTGGCTAAAAGATGAAAAAACACTTGCAGACTTACCGACCGACGCTTGGACGGTACATGAATGGCTACACTTTATTAATAACTTACCAAGAGATCTCGCCATTGAGCGTATGGAAGCATTGGACAAAGCTTTTAAGCTGACGCAATCGACCAACGCAGAACGTGCATTTGCTTGGTATATGCTAGCTGTGGGTAACGGCTATCAGGCAATTTACCCAGACCTTGAAAAGCATCTGGTAAGTATTGGTCGTCGCAAGCTTATTGTGAATTTATACAAGTCACTCATTAAGAATGGCAAACGTGACTGGGCTTACCGTGTTTACCAACAAGCACGTCCGGGATACCACCCGCTTGCTCAAGGCACCATCGACGCCTTATTTGAATAATACATTTCAAAAACAAAAAGAGCGCTTCAATAAGCGCTCTTCTCTATTTTAAGTTTAAGTTCAAACTTAAGTTACTTGTGATATTGACGGCTAAATTCGTGAACCGCATTGATGAAAACACCTGCATTTTCAGGGTCAACATCTGGTGTAATGCCATGGCCTAAGTTAAAGACATGACCATTACCTTCGCCAAAGCCAGCTAAGATATGCTGTACTTCTTCACGAATACGCTCATGGGTACCGTGTAGCATTGAAGGATCCATATTACCTTGTAGTGCGACTTTATCGCCTACACGACGTTTAGCATCGGCGATGTCAATCGTCCAATCAAGGCCAACTGCATCACACCCAGTAGCCGCAATTGCTTCAATCCATTGACCGCCGTTCTTCGTGAATAATGTCACGGGTACTTTACGACCATCGTTTTCACGAATAAGACCGTCTACAATTTTGTGCATATATTGTAGTGAAAACTCTTTGTAATCACGTGGGCTTAACACCCCACCCCAAGAGTCGAAGATCATTAGCGATTGAGCACCAGCTTTTACTTGCGCATTTAGGTAATCGATAACCGAATCAGCCACTTTATCTAGCAGTAGGTGCAGTGTCTGCGGCTCCGCAAACGCCATCTTTTTAATCTTACCGAATGTTTTGCTGCTACCGCCTTCAATCATGTAAGTCGCTAGCGTCCATGGTGAGCCAGAGAAACCAATAAGTGGTACATCACCTTTAAGCTCACGACGAATTGTGCTCACCGCATTCATTACATAACCAAGCTCATCGGTTGGATCTAATTTAGGTAGCTTTTTAACATCGTCTAACGATTGGATAGGACGCTCAAACTTTGGACCTTCACCGGTTTCAAAGTAAAGTCCAAGTCCCATTGCATCTGGAATAGTCAAAATATCGCTAAACAGAATCGCCGCATCTAGTGGATAACGACGAAGCGGCTGTAATGTCACTTCACATGCCAGCTCTGCATTTTTACAAAGGCTCATAAAGTCACCAGCTTGTGCTCTGGTGGCACGATACTCTGGTAGATAACGACCAGCTTGGCGCATCATCCATACTGGTGTGACGTCAACTGGTTGTTTTAATAGCGCTCGTAAATAACGATCGTTTTTTAATTCGCTCATAGCGTCTCTATTCCAATACTTAAATTCAATTGTGCGGATTGTATCACTAAGTGCACATGGGCACTATCTAAACTATCCTTGCCAGCGCCTCGTTATGATCTAGATTAAACCTCACTTTATTAGGAACAAATTCATAAGCTTGTGTAAAAATTACCGAAACAAGCGATTAAACTGTTTGCAACACGATTAAAAGGTTGGTATAAAATTACCGCGTTAGAAAAATAACAACAAAACACCTTCAATTAGAAAAATAACAACATTACGCAACAAGCTAAACTGCTATTTTGAACCACCTTGAGTTTCTCTCGGTGGTTTTTTATTTTTATCCCCCTGAATTTGTTAACATTCCCGATAATCAAACCAATAATCTTTTGATCTTTTTACGCTTTTACAGAAAAAATTAGTTGACCTTTTGCGCGCTTTCCCTTTCCATAGGGGTAGGTAACCCGCTTAAGGAGAATCACTATGCTTTCGCAGTTAGAACAAGCCCAACAGAAATGGGGAGGTAGCCATAGTGTTATTGATGCATGGTTAGCAGAGCGTCAGGAACTATTGGTTTTATATTATAAAGTTGCAGGATGCTCACCAACTCGAAATGGTAAAGCACTTCCTGAGCAAGTTGACATTCAGTCATTCTGCCAGATTTTGATGGACTACCTTTCAGCTGGTCATTTTGAAATTTATGACAACATTGTTGAGGCCTGCCAAGAAAAAGGCCCTGAAAGCGCAAAATTGGCTCAGTCACTGTACCCTCGGATCACAGATACGACTGATACCGCACTTGATTTCAACGACAAATACGCTGAAGTAAATCAAGAAACACAAGAATTAGCAGACTTCGATAACGACTTGTCTGTGTTAGGTGAAACGCTTGAGTTGCGCTTCCAATTGGAAGATGAACTTATCGATAACCTTTATTCTAATCACACTGAATAGTCTAAATTTGCGGGCACCAAAGTATAAAAAAAGGTGAGATAGCTATCTCACCTTTTCCTTTACAGAAACTGCCAAGTTATTCAGCAGCTTCTTCAGCTTCGTCTTCAATACCTAGCAGCTCAACTTCAAATACCAGTGTTGAGTTAGCTGGAATTTTACCAAGGTTACGAGTGCCGTATGCAAGCTCCGCAGGAATAGTAAACTTATACTTAGCGCCAGTGTTCATTAATTGTAGACCTTCAGTCCAACCTGCAATAACTTGATTTAGGTTGAAAGTGGCAGGTTCATTACGTGCGTAGGAACTATCGAACTCAGAACCATCTAGCAACGTACCTTTATAATGTACTGTCACCTTGTCTGTTGCGACTGGCTTTTTACCATCGCCTTCGCTTAGCACTTCATACTGAAGACCTGACTCAGTCACCTGAACGCCTTCTTTTTTCGCGTTCTCAGCTAGATACTTGTCGCCTTCTTCTTTATTTTTCTTCGCGTCAGCTTCAGCTTTAGCAGCTTGCTTTTCACGAACAGAAGAATCAAGTGCCGTTAGTACTTCACGAATTTTTGCTTCATCTAACTTAGCTTCACCAGCAAGTGCATCTTTAAAACCACGCATTAGTAACTCTTGATCAAGTTCAATGCCTAGCTCTTTTTTATCCGCCAAGTCTTTTTGCAAGAAGTTACCGACAGAAGCACCGATACCGTATGCTTGCTGTTGTACCTCTGTATCTAGCTTAACCTCAGCAGGCTTCTGCTCTTCTGTTTTTTTATTACACGCTACTAGTGCTAACACTGAAGCAGCAACGAGTGACAGTTTAATCGTCTGTTTCATTCTCAACTCTCCGACAGTCCCTACTATCAAAACACCAATGCTCGCGCAAGAGAGCTTGATATGCGGTGCCATTGTTAATTTTATATTAATAAGAAAAGGTGCTAGCCACATTAACATTCTCTGATCAGAATGCCAATATGCATTTGCTTGCCATTATCGCGTAACGACATTACGCTTTTAATACGCTAATATCAAAATAATATCTTGTTTTTAGTGCCTTTAGTCTACCTGTTGTAGACTTCGGAGTTAAGGAGGATTTACCTAGTTTATGGTCAAACTCGTCAACATTAAGTGGACAAGTCTCCTCTTTGCATGCGCGATGCTCAGTTGCTTCACCTTAACCGGCTGTGGCCCTGACACTTCAAAAGCCGTTATGACCGTAGAACATGCCAGCAGAGGCGCATTTTCTGCAGCAATCTCTGCGGATGGCCACTACAGCCTTGTTTCTTCAATAGAGCATGGGGCCGTACTTTGGGATAATCAAGAGCAAGGCCTCAAATTTCAATGGCGCCACTCCGATGCATCCGATGATCTCATTCACTCACTGGCTTTAGCTAATGACAACTCTACTGCTGTCACGGCCACTGATAAGACATTCGCCATCTGGAGTGTCGAAAACGGTCAAAACCTAGGTTATTTCGAGATCGAGTCTGGCACTATTCGAGATATCGCAATTAGCAATACGGGCCGATATTTACTCTATGCCCGCAGTGATAACGTTGTCGTTCACCTCGACTTAGAGAGTGGAAGGCGGATAGAGTTCCTTGGACATCAAGAAAATATCAATTCTATTGCCATGTCTCCCAATGGTCACTTTGCCTTAAGCGGAGGCAACGACTACACCGCTTACTTTTGGGATACTAGAACGGGGCAAGTGATCCATCGTTTTAACCACCCAAGTCGCGTGACTAAAGTTGCGTTAGATGACCAAGGAAGATTTGCCTTTACCGCCGATAGCATGAAAAAAGCGAGCATTTGGCAATTAACTTCTGGTGATCTCAAAGCACAATTACAGTATATTGCTCGCCAGAAAATTTTCAGTGCAGTGCGCTTTAATCAAGACGCTACGCTCTTGGCTACCGGCTCACCTAACCGCGAGCTTATTTTATGGCAAGTGAGTGATGGTGAACGATTGCAAACTTGGCGTGTACAACCCCGAGAAGGCAGCCGCCCCAAGTCTGCGGTTGTATTTGACGTTGCTTTTCAAGACCAAGACACTGCATTGTTAACCGAAAGTTCCAGCGGACTACTGGAAAAATTTGCGCAGGTGAAAAAGCCATGAATGAAATCGAAAACAGAATTACTGAGCTTGAGGCTAAGCTTGCCTTTCAAGAAGATACAATCGAAACCTTAAATGAAGAGCTAAAGGCACATCAGCAACGCTTGGCTAAAATGCAACGACAAATTGAGCTATTGGCAGAGAAAATGAAGGAAGGCCGCGACCCAGGTTTAATGCCTCAGCACCAAGAGCCACCGCCACCGCACTACTAACAAATAAATTGAAAACCGGGGTGAACACTCACTCCGGTTTGAACACCCCAATGACTTGCTCAAACTGGCGTGTAGAAGCCTGTACTGCGTCTTTCGGCTGTGACATTACGTGGCCACACTCAACACATTCAACTTTTTCGACATCATGCTCTTTGTAGAGCATCATTACGTCGATTTTTTGGCATTCTGGACAACTTGCCCCTGCAATAAAACGCTTCTTAACTTTCAACTCTACACCTCTAATGAACACCGAGTTTAAGGTTTGTCATTTTATCCTAATTTTATTTGTCATGATACGCTTGGAGTAAGGGATTGGATCCATGCTATCATGCGCGCAATTTAGACAGACTTTTAGAATTATGATCCAACTTTCTGATATCGAGCTACTTCGTGGCAGTAAAACACTGCTAAAACAAGCAAATGCAACGCTTTATCCACAACATAAGGCGGGCCTTGTCGGTGCCAATGGCTGTGGTAAATCATCTCTCTTTGCGCTACTAAAAGGTGAGCTGCAACTCGATTCTGGTGATTTTTCTATTCCAAAAGATTGGTCTATTGCATCTGTAAAACAAGAAACCCCAGCACTCTCCATTAGCGCCCTCGAATATGTACTACAGGGACACCCCGAATACTATGTGTTGAGAACGCAGCTACAACAAGCGGAGCAGGACGGTGATGGTGAACTACAAGCAAAAGCACACCAACAGCTAGAGAACATCAAAGGGTATAGTATTGAAGCCAAAGCGGGTGAACTACTCCATGGCCTTGGTTTTAGCAATGAACAGATTGAGTTTGCCGTTAGCGACTTTTCTGGTGGTTGGCGCATGCGCTTGAACCTTGCGCAAGCGCTGATCCGCGATGCCGATTTATTGCTTCTGGATGAGCCAACCAACCACTTGGACTTGGACGCTGTTTATTGGCTAGAACGCTTTTTGCGCGCCTATCAGGGTACATTAGTGCTTATTTCTCACGACCGCGAATTTTTAGATGCGGTTGTTGGCGAGATTTGGCATATCGACCAACAGCAGATCAATGTTTATAAAGGTCACTATTCTCAGTTTGAGCGTCAAAAAGCAGAGCGCATGGCACAGCACCAAGCGCTTTACGAGAAGCAACAAGAAACGATTGCACATTTAGAGAAGTTTATTACCCGCTTTAAAGCGAAAGCGAGTAAAGCAAAACAAGCGCAAAGTCGTGTGAAGGCCCTTGAACGCATGGAAATGCTCGCGCCCGCTCATGCAGATTCACCATTTAATTTTGAATTTGCAGATCCAACAAGCTTGCCTAATCCATTGATGACACTAGAGCAAGCCAAAGCGGGCTATGGTGACGTTACCATTTTGCATGACATCAAGCTTAATCTGGTCCCAGGTAGCCGTATTGCGTTACTTGGCCGTAACGGCGCTGGTAAATCGACCCTAATCAAGTTACTTGCCGGCGATTTAACCCCACAAGCTGGTGAAGTGTTTCAACACCAAGGGTTAAATGTTGGCTATTTTGCTCAGCATCAGCTTGAATCTCTCGATCTTGAAGCCAGTGCGGTTACCCACATTCAGCGTCTAGACCCTAAAGTGCCAGAGCAGCTTATTCGTGATTTCTTGGGCGGTTTTGCTTTTCATGGTGATAAGGCCCTAGAACCCGTTGCGCCGTTTTCTGGTGGCGAAAAAGCACGACTCGTACTCGCTATGTTGGTGTATCAAAAGCCGAACTTGCTGTTACTCGATGAGCCGACTAACCACTTGGATTTAGAAATGCGACACGCACTTGTGATGGCCTTGCAAGGTTTTGAGGGTGCAATGGTAACGGTTTCCCACGATCGCCACATGCTGAAAAATACCGCTGACGAGTACTATTTAGTTGATAATGGAACCGTTTCTCAGTTCGGCTATGACTTAGATGCTTATTACCAATGGCTCATGAATGCCAATAAAGAGCAAGCGAAACCAAGTGGCTCAGAGGCTGAACCAAAGCAAAACTCTAATGCCAATCGTAAAGAGCAAAAGCGTCTCGAAGCCGAATTCAGAAAAACCATTCAGCCGTTGAAAAAGTCGATTGAAAAGCTCGAAAAACAGCTCGACAAACTCACTGAGCAAGCAGACGAAATTGAGCAAGCTTTGGCTGACAACAACCTATACACGGACGAGAACAAAGCAAAATTAAGTGACTTACTGGCAAAACAAGCCAAGATAACCCCTGAGCTTAATGACACAGAAGAAAACTTATTAATGGCACTGGAAGAGTTAGAAGAAAAGCAAAACCATTTCGATGAGACTGGAGAGATATGCTAAGTCGTGAAGACTTTTGGCAGTTTGCCTGTGAATTCTACAGCCGCCCGCAGATGCAATCGCGGCTGCTGAATTTGCAAGATGCTGCAGGCAAAAATATCAACCTGTGCCTGTTACTTTGTTACCTCGACACTTTAGCACTGACGATTACCCCCGACACCCTAGCCGCGCTGGTACAGACTGCTAAGCAATTTGACCAAGCGGTGTTACAACCTCAACGCGCGATCCGCCATACCCTAAAAGCACATCATCAAGACTACCAAGACTACAAAAAGTTGCGTTCAGCGATGCTGGCTGCAGAGCTTGAGCTTGAAAAGCGCCAGCAAGCGCTATTATTGGAGACATTAAAACGCTTTTCGTTTGCGCCATTGCAATTAAGTAGCAATGTGCTGCTCTATTTGAGCCAGAGTGAGTACGACGCTTTATTCAATACGACTGACTTCTAAGCCATTAAATCAATATAAGCCCTGTTATTTACCCAACTCAGATATAAAACCTGATCGAGATCAAGCCTTTGCCTAGGTTTAATTTCACTCAGGATTGAAACTTGATCTTGATCATATCAAGCACCCCAGACCTCCACTACTATTTACTCATCGACAAATTAGGAGGCACAGCCATGAACGTATTCTTTAGAGACTTTTTTTCCGACCCTGTGTTGTTTCTGTCTTTTGGCTTTTTAGGGATTGTAATTTTGCTGTGCTGTTATTACGTCTACTTTTTCATTAAAAAAGTCATGGACGCTGAAGTACCTAACGAACAATAGAACAGATTTAAATGTATTACCTTGGGGCGATTGAAGAATAAGTAGTAAAAGATCGGCTCAACGTAGTTCCCCAACTTGCAGAATTAAGCACGACGCACAAAGCACCTTATCAGTTTACTGGTCGGGTGCTTTTTATTTGCTTAACCCTCACCTGATAATACGTTAAACTGGCTAAAACGTGTTTTGCAACTGGATAGCTTCCTTTCTTTGCTTTGCGAGCAACCCTCAAAAAGACGCAGTTTCTATTATGAATCAAGCCATGAAAACAATAACAGCCGATAATTACGAATTTAAACCCGCTTGGTGGATGCGCAACCGCCACGCCCAAACCATACTTCCGCGATTCTTTAGGCCCAGATTACAGGTGCCCGTCGACTATGAAACACTAGACACACCAGACGATGATTTTCTAGAACTTGCATGGGCAAAACACGGCGATAAATCGGCACCGTTGGTTGTGGTATTGCATGGGCTAGAAGGCAATATCAACAGCTTTTATGCAAAAGGCCTATTAAAAGCGTTGGTACACCATGGTTTTGATGCCGTACTGATGCACTTTCGCAACTGCTCACGTGAAGTAAATCGCCAAGCCAGAGCTTATCATAGCGGCGAAACCTCAGATCTTGGCTTTTTTATAGACACGCTAAAAGCCCGTTTTCCTAAACGGCCATTATTTGCGGTTGGCTTTTCGCTCGGCGGTAATGTACTTGCCAAATACTTGGGAGAAACCAAATCGCAAAGCGGTCTTGAGGCTGGCGTCGTTGTCTCAGCGCCTTATCACCTTTCTTCCTCTTGTCAGGTGATCAGAAAGAGCTGCTTCAAGCTCTATCAAAAATACTTGCTAGACAGGATGAAGAAGTCATTTTCACGTAAGCTAGACACCATCCAGTCGCAAATTAAGATAGACAAGCCTGCCCTTTATGCCATTGACGACCTATGGCAATTTGACGATAAGATAACTGCACCTCTACATGGTTTTAACGGTGCGGAAGACTATTACGCGCAAGCAAGTTCACAGCCCTATTTAACCCAAATCACGACACCAACGCTCCTGATCCACGCCGAAGATGACCCCATGCTATCATCGCAAGCCGTGCCTACAGCCGCTCAGGTTAATTCACCAGTGACACTCGCAGTGAGTCAACACGGTGGTCACGTAGGTTTTATTTCAGGGAGTAACCCCCTTAAACCCAAGTTTTGGCTAGAAAGCGTTATCCCACAATATTTACAGCAAATTTATAGTAAGGCTAAGTAGTATGCTCATTCCCTATCAACAACTTCCACAAGAGACGCTAGACAATCTTATTGAACACTATGTGCTGCGTGAAGGAACAGACTATGGTGATACTGAAGTCAGTACCGAGAGCAAAGTAGCACAAGTGAAAGCACAGCTAAAATCAGGAGAAGCGCTGATCGTTTTCTCGGAATTACATGAATCTGTGAATATTGTTAGCAAACAACAATTTCAAGCAATGCAAGCACAAGAAGATTACGAGTATTAAAAAACCTTCAGCTTTCTTTGTATTTAGCGCTAATCGTAAACAGTTGTCGAAGTGACAGGAGTTGTTACAATCAAATTTCTATAACTATAAAGGAAAGGCAATTTTATGAAGCTCGGCACTGCTCTTTGCGCCCTAGCGCTGGCTGTTTCTACAGCTTATGCAACTGAATACAAAGCCTCTGAGCGCGCGGTTAAACTCGCTCACGATAACATCCTAATTGATACACACATCGACGTTCCATACCGCATCCAAAGTAAATGGGATGATGTTAGTCAAGCAACCGAAGGCGGTGATTTTGATTACCCTCGCGCGGTAAAAGGCGGTCTTAATGCGCCATTTATGTCTATTTATATTCCAGCTAATTTAGAATTTGAAGGTAAGGGTAAAAGCTATCAACTCGCCAACCAACTGATTGACGGTATGGAAGCCTTAGCGCATCGCGCACCAGATAAATTTGCAATGGCTTACAATACCGACGACATTTATGCACAATTTGACAATGGTATTATGTCTATCGCGATGGGTATGGAAAATGGCTCGCCCATTGAAGGTGAGATGAAAAACCTTAAACATTTTTATGCCCGTGGCGTACGCTATATCACCTTAGCACACTCGCAAAGCAACCATATTTCTGACTCTTCTTATGACGTACGCCGTAAATGGAAAGGCTTAAGCCCCTTTGGTAAAGAACTTGTGGTTGAAATGAACAAAATTGGTATGCTCATTGATGTATCACATATTTCCGATGACGCCTTTTATCAGGTAATGGACATTTCAAAAGTACCGGTCGTTGCTTCACATTCATCCCTGCGTAAATACACCCCAGGATTCGAACGCAATATGGATGACGAAATGCTAAAGGCCTTGGCAAAAAATGGCGGTGTGATCCAAATTAACTTTGGCTCGAGCTTTGTGACGGCAAAAGCTGGTGCTTGGTATGACAAGCGTGACGAAGCACAAAAAGAAGCCAAAGACAAAGACAAAGATCGCACCGACTTCAGAGCCGCGTTTAGAGCAAAAAATCCGTTCCCATTTGCCACACTTGATCAAGTGCTAGATCACATTGACCACGTCGTTAAGTTGATAGGGATAGATCATGTAGGCATTGGTTCAGATTACGATGGTGTGGGTGACTCACTACCGGTTGGCCTGAAAGACGTATCAACGTATCCAAATCTTGTGCAAGGTCTCTTGGATAGAGGCTACAGCGACGCTGATATCAAAAAGATTTTAGGTGGCAATACCCTGCGCGTGTGGAAACAAGCCGAGGCTTACGCAAATAAGTTTGCTAAATAACTGCTCAAACCTGTAATTTCATAAGGTGTACCGCACGGCACACCTTATGATACCTTAGACTTTAAACTGAGATAATTCATCCACCAATTTACTGGTGACTCGCAGCACATCATCCGAAATTTGGTGCGTTTCTCCAGACAACCGCTCGCCATCCAATGCCCTGTCATTTAAATCCGTGAGATTACAGCTAATCTCGGTAGATACAGCATTTTGCTGCTGAGTTGCATGGGCTGTTTGCTCGGAAAGTTCAGTCACTTTTACCGCACTTTGCGCAATCAACTCCAATAACTCCGTTGCCTTCACAAAACTTTCGACCGCAACATCAACATACTGCTTGCCATCTTCAATGGTCTTTTGCGAATCTTCTACGCTATGTGAGAATGCTTCCAACATCTTCTGAATATCATTGGTGCTGTCTTGTGTTCGAGTGGCCAATGACCTAACCTCATCAGCTACCACTGCGAATCCACGACCTTGCTCACCAGCCCTTGCCGCTTCGATTGCCGCGTTGAGTGCTAATAAATTGGTTTGCTCAGCGATCCCGCGAATGACATCGAGTACTTGGTTAATGTTTTCAGAGTTCTTTTGTAAAGCTAACGAACTTGAAAGTGCCGCTTCCATATTATTAGCAAGATGAGTGATTTTTTGTTTTGAATCTGCCAACACCGTTTTACCTTGTGCTGCGTAGCGATGTGAAGCTTCAGCTTCTTTCAATGAGTTTTCTGCTACCGACGAGACTTCTTGGCTTGAGTGGCTTAGTTGATGCACCGCGCTAACAATGGTATGGGATGACTTACCAAGCGAGTCGATTAAATCATGACACTGCGTGGCATAATGACTGAGTTTTGACGACAAACTCGACAGCTCGCCACCATCTTTCACAAGTGCAGTGACCATTGCCTGTAAACTTTCGAGAAAATGATTAAAGTTTAGCGACAACTTTGCGAACTCATCATTTCCTTTAATTTCAATGCGACCAGTTAAATCTCCGTCCCCAGAGGCTATTTCAGAGATCCTATCCGACACAAAATTTATCTGCTTTGCTAACTGGCGAGGGATCCGATAGGCAATCCAACAAGCAATACCAAGTAGGCTCAAGGCACCAACGCCAAGTCCCCACTTTATTTGGGTGACCTCAGAAACCACCATCGCACGACTTGCAGCAGATTTTTCATCGGCTAATTCACCTGCTTTATCAAGCACATCCCGAACTGCACTAAATAACTTAGCCGACTCAGTTTGGAGTGCTTTATCTGCCGGCGCCTCAATACTCGCTACAGTCACACGATACCAACTTTGAAAATCTGCATCAAAAGTTGCAAAACTACCAATCTCACTTTGGTGGAGTGACATAAACTGAATATACTTTTGATAGCGCTGTTTAACCTGCTCGGCGTTTTCTTCGAAATCCGCCCACTTATCTTCACCAGCTAACAATCTTAGGTAGGCTTCTTGAGCTTGATAAAAGTCTCTATCTGCATTGAGTACCACTGACACGGCTTTTAAATAGTTTTCGGTTTGGATCTCAAGTGCCGATTGCACTTTATTGAGCAACACTGAAAAACCAAAAAACACAAATAACAGCACTATTGTCAACATAGCCGTAGGCAACGAACTTTTGACTCGAATACTATGTAAATCCATCTTTATACACCTCAAATAAGGAATAGTAAAAGCCTAGACCATATAAAGATTTATAGACAAATATTCGTAATACCAATTAGCTTAAGTAAGTGATCTATTTTGAGGCGATGATCTAGTGAGTAAATACTCAGTTTCAGAATCAATAGAATTAAGTTTTGGGAGTTTTAGATTGTGCAGTCCAATTAAGAATTGGTTGCGGGAGCCGGATTTGAACCGACGACCTTCGGGTTATGAGCCCGACGAGCTACCAGGCTGCTCCATCCCGCGCCTGTATATTTTGTGAATCTATTCTTCGTCGGGTACCGACGACCTTCGATTCTTTCCAGGTTTAGCGAGTCCGACGAATGATTTATCATTCTGCTCCATCCCGCGCCTGTATTTGTACTTAATTTTTAGTCTTGTACTTGAGACTTTATACATCCAATAAATAATGGTTTTAAAACCAAATAAGTATTGGTTGCGGGAGCCGGATTTGAACCGACGACCTTCGGGTTATGAGCCCGACGAGCTACCAGGCTGCTCCATCCCGCGCCTGTATATTTTGTGAATCTATTCTTCGTCGGGGACCGACGACCTTCGATTCTTTCCAGGTTTAGCGAGTCCGACGAATGATTTATCATTCTGCTTTATCCCGCGCCTGTATTTGTACTTAATTTTGAGTCTTGTACTTGAGACTTTATACATCCAACAAATACTGGTTTTAAAGCCAAATAAGTATTGGTTGCGGGAGCCGGATTTGAACCGACGACCTTCGGGTTATGAGCCCGACGAGCTACCAGGCTGCTCCATCCCGCGCCTGTATTTTTTTGTGAATCTATTCTTCGTCGGGGACCGACGACCTTCGATTCTTTCCAGGTTTAGCGAGTCCGACGAATGATTTATCATTCTGCTCCATCCCGCGCCTGTATATTCTTAAAAAGGACTTCCCTTTCAAGAGGCCGCTATAATAATGGATTAAAATTTTATTGCAAGGGATTTAATGCTTAAAACAATTCAAGTGCGCAAAAATCCCACAACCTTCAACTTAAACCGTTATTTATTCTATCGTTCGATGATGTGGACTGATCAACTTTTGCCATTGCCAATCGGGGTGCCCCATAACAATAAAGTCTGGGTTTTCGGTAGTTTCTCGTCGATTGTAGGTCAGCGGGTTAAACTCAGCATCGGTAATACAACCTCCGGCTTCTTCGACGATGATTTGTGACGCGCCTGTATCCCACTCACCCGTTGGTCCTACTCGTAAAAAACAATCCGCCTTACCTTCTGCGATAATGCAGGCTTTTAATGAACATGACCCGAGTGCAACAGTGTCGAACTGACTATTCAAGTACTGACTTACCGCTTCAAGCTTTTGTCTACGACTTACAGCCAATGTGAGCGTTTCTCTTGGCGAGACGAAAATACGTTTACTTTCACCTGAGTCACTACGTTTAAACGCACCTTCATCTTTGCTGGCGTAATATGTCAGCCCTTGAGATGGCCAATAAATGACCCCTAACACAGGATGATTATTTTCGATTAGCGCAATATTGACGGCAAAGTCACCGCTTTCAAGAATAAACTCCCCAGTGCCATCCATAGGATCGAGTAACCAGTAGCGCTGCCAACTTTGTCGCTCACTCAATGGTGGAATTGGTGTTTCTTCAGACATTACCGGAATGTCAGGTGCTATTTCAGCAAGACCCGCCATTAAGATCTCATTAGATGCCAAATCTGCTGCAGTGACAGGAGTCTGGTCAGACTTTTCTTTTTTACCAATATCATCAGCTTGATAGATTGCCATAATGGCTTCACCGGCACGTTTTGCCAGTGCGATGCAAGGCTCTAAATAGGACTGCAATTTACGCCTCCAGATTCAAATGTGCTTTTAATAACAGTAGTGCCGCGACACTTCTTGCTTCAGTAAAGTCCTCTTGCTGTAACAGGTCATATAGTTTGTCTAGCGGCCACTTCACTACTACCAGAGGCTCTGGCTCATCACCTTCAAGCTGTTCAGGGTAAAGTTCACTAGCGACCAAAATATGCATTTTGGCATTAAAGTAACTCGGTGCCAGTGACACTACTTTGAGTTCAGAGAAAGCATTTGCACCAAAACCCACTTCTTCTTTTAGCTCTCGGTTACCCGCTTCCACCGGGGTTTCGCCAGGGTCAATTAGCCCTTTGGGAAAGCCGAGTTGATAGTCATGTGTTCCTGCACAGTATTCTCTCACTAATAATAGCTCATTATCAGCAGTTATGGGCACGATCATTACTGCGCCACGGCCACCGCCACGGACTCTTTCGTATTCTCGTTGCTCGCCATTCGAAAAAGATAACGAAAGTGCTTCTACCGTGAACAATTTGCTTTTAGCCACGACGTCGCAAGCTAAAATTTCTGGTGGTGTGGGATGCTTTTTATGTGACATAGATCATTATTTGCTATCATGGCGAATAACTTAATCATAAAGCCTTTGAAGTTAAATGCCTATGCTAAATTGGTCAAATATCGATACCGTTTTGTTAGATATGGATGGCACATTACTCGACCTCCATTTTGATAATCACTTTTTTCTCGACGTCGTGCCTAAGGCACATGCAAAACGTCAAGGCTTAACCCTTGAGGCTGTAAGGGCCGACATCCTCGCGCGTTATGACGCGGTAATGGGCCAGATAGAATGGTATTGCCTAGATTATTGGCAGGAGCAACTACAGCTACCCATTATGGAGCTTAAACGTGAAGTACAACACTTGATCTCAATTCGTGAGGATGTACCAGCGTTTTTAGAGGCCTTAAGAGAGAGTGGAAAACAGCTTATTTTGTTAACCAACGCTCACCCAAACAGTCTAAGTTTGAAAGTTGAGCGTACCCAATTCGATAAGTATCTCGACAAATTGGTTTCAACCCATGAATATGGCGTAAGTAAGGAAAGTCAGATGTTGTGGCAACAGGTAGAGCGTGATTTGGGCTTTGATAAGTCCCGCACTTTATTTGTGGACGATAGCATTAGCGTGTTAAATGCTGCGAAAGAGTTTGGTATTGGCCATTTGCTTGCCGTTGCTAATCCTGATAGTCGGCAACCAGAGCGAGAGATCACTGAATACCTCTCAGTCTCCGATTACCGTACCTTGCTACCTATTATAGATTAAGCTGGGTAGCGAGCTTTTAAGCCGTCGTACACCTGTGTTTTAAAGTCTGGGTGTGCTGTATCAAGACTTTTCACCACTTCGACTAAGTGCTCGTTATCTTCTTGGCCATTCCATACCTTGATGTAAGAACCATCTTTATAGCCATGGTCTTGGCGGAAGAAGTTAAGCGTGTTTTTACCGACATATCCACGGTATAGATCGTCAATAGACATCCCGATTTGCTGCATACATCCCGCAAACGCATGAGCATCAAACTCGCGTTTGGTCACAGCCGCACTTGCAAGTAATTCAAGGGTTTCCTTGAAGTCTTCTGCCGTAGTTGGTTTTGCCAATTCAGCCTCTAATTGAGTCGCTAGTTGCTCAAATGACGTTTCGCCATCGATACGTAAAGATAAGCCAAAATGAAAAATATCCACTAGCTCCAAAATCACTTGCTCAGTATCTGGCGTTTGCTTTTTCCACCATTTCCAACCGTAGTGGTCTAGCATTTCTGCACACTCAACCCAAATTGCGCGGTACCATTCAAACCCTTGTTCAAACCATTGTTGGTGTACTTTGGTATTCATGGCATGTTGCATTTCTAGCATAACCACAAGCTTAGTGATGTTTGCAGACATTGTGCTCTCTCTTCATGGAAATCAATTACGAGCGATATCATACCGAAGTGAAAGATTTTCGCCAGCGCTTAGGTCTTCTGAGTCGATATCAACTTGAAACCCTAGGAACTTTTTATGCGTCATTTTATTTTATCGCTCGCTTTGGCTTGTTCAGCCTTTGTCAGCGCAGCTGAAATCACTAATATCGCCGCAGCACCTGAGCAAGTGAGCCCACTCCTTCCAGGCATGGATGCCCCCGCATTACAACTCAAAGATAAGTCGGGTAAAACTGTCGACCTCGCGACACGCTATAAAGAAAATATCACCGTACTAGTAGTTTATCGTGGTGGCTGGTGTCCATACTGTTCAAGACAGCTCGCGGGGATCCAAGAAATTGAACCACAGCTTGTTAAAATGGGAGCACAAATTATTGCTATCGCACCAGACTCACCTGAGGCGCTGGCAAAAAGTACAATTGAATCCCCTCACTACCAACTGTTGTCTGATAACGAAATGCGTATGAGTCAAGCGTTAGGCCTCGCCTATTTCCTTGATGATAAAACAGCCCTTGCTTATCGCAACAAGTTGGGCGTAAATTTTGTTGATTTTGAGGGGAACGATAAAGTTGCCTTGCCGGTGCCGGCGGTATTTGTAGTCGATAAGAAAGGCTTGATCCAATTTCAATACGCAAACCCAAATTACAAAGTGAGATTGGATGAAAGCGTGCTACTAGCTGCGGTAAAAGCAGCTAGTCAACTATAGGAAAAGCACATAAAAAAATGGAGTCCGAAGACTCCATTTTTTAGCGGTTTTCTAACCGGTTATAGTCAAATAAACCATATTCAACGCCACGTGTTTGCTTGGCAATATCGTGGATTAAATCACTGTAACGCCAAAACTCTGGGTGAGTCCTGCGGATCCCATATTGCGCTCGTAGCGCTCGGTAATCCGACTCACTATTCATTTGGCTAAATGACGAGACGAAGTCCTCTTGTGCCGCCTCGCTTTCTAAATACCAAATTGCCTCTGGATAATCTCCGATAAAGCCTGGCACAATCGTCGCTGTGTCTTCGGTATACGCTCTTTGCCCTTCTTCATTTAACAAACTGGAGATGTTGTAGTGGGCATTATGGTGTAATAGCGAGAATGCTTGATGTGAGCCGTCGCTTTGTTTAGTAATAATAAACGAGACCTGAGGAAGCAAATTAATCGCCCTAACGGACATGCTATTGAGTGCCTGTAGTGGCTTGCCGACGGCTTGATAGTCATAATCCCTATTTAGAACGGGCTTAAGCACAGCATGCAGTTTGTCATACAACTCTTGCTTTGGATCGTCCGTTTCGTATTTTATCCCCGTTGGCGCACCGATTAGTGATTTGCGATTGATAAACTCACTTAAGCTCAAGTGTGACTTACGATACCAATAGCGTTTAATTTCCTGACGATGACTAAGTGGCAACAGATTTAAAAAGTTTTGCTCACCTTCAAGCCTCAAAAAGTCCATATATAAGCGTGTGATCAGCTGATGACCAATGTTGCCATACACGTCAAAGCCCGCCACCAGCAAGTAATGAATGCGCTCGAACAAGGCATAGTCTAATACCCAAGCTGTTTTGGGAGGCTGGCCAATAAAACCTTTAACCACCGTTGCGCTATCAAAATGACGGAAGATAGTTAATGCTGCATTCGGGTTTTCCCCCTCACCACGCCAAATCAAGTCCATATTGAGACGTTTCCCATCGGCAAACATCTTATCTGCAAGCTCTGTTTTAGCACGTAAGTAATCCTGCTGCTTAGTGGCATATTTAGCCCAACTGGAAAGTGGTAACGCATTACTTTGCTCAGCCGCAGGTAGCACCAAATCTTCATCATGTTTAAGCAGCAGCTGGTTCACCGCTTCATTGCTATTTTTTTCAGGATCAACAAACGCCACCCAAAAATGGTCGTTAATGACGTTAAGCGCTATTTGGCCTCGACATACAGGGCCTTTGATAAAGCCTTTTACAATTAACTCGGCCTCATCCAGCATAAATTGATAACGAGAATTAACCGGAATATCTTTGAATACCTTAAATGGGTTTGCTGCAAGCTCTGGCTCATAACCTGGCAGTTCATCCACGTGATAATCCGCTGCATAAAATTGCTGATGTAACCGTGATAGCTTAGCGTCGTTCAATGCCAGTGGCATGTGAGTTTTTGACAAAATGGTACTACGCACTTGCATCAATCGATAATACACCCTATCGATCTCAGGATCGTCAAACGGACGTACCGAGCTCACCAGTGCGATTGGCTGGCCAGGCGGCGTGCTTGAGCGTACCAATTGAAAAAACGCAGGATCATCCAGATGAGGGAAGTGGATATGGGCTAAATACCAATGCTCAAATATATAACGCGCGGCAAGGCGGTGTTTATTGGAGTCCTGATTAAGAAATTGTTCCCACTTTTTCACTTCTTTTTGTGCTGCAACACTTGGCTTCGCAATCTGGCTCATTTTACTGCCACTTTGCAGCCATGCTTCCAAGGTTTTGAATTCATCATGCGTGAGCGCTGGTAAGCCGTAGGGCATACCCGCATGAGGCTGTTGTTTCGCAAGGCTAGAAAATTCATCCATGGTTGGGCAAGACTGCGTTCGATCTAAAGAGAAATCAAACTCTTTACCCAAGATGCCTTGCTCAGGAAAACGATGAGACATTTTTAACAGCAAGCTATTATAAAGCACACTTCCAGCTAGGTTGTTGTATTCAGATTGATGGCGCTCATTCAGCACTGGGGTAAAACCACGCTCACGCCACTGTGTCGTGGTTTGGGCGTCGAATAACAGTCGGGTTGGTGTTTGTGCTAACAACCGCGTGCCGTCATACACTAATTCCTTCGACAATCCCCTATCTATTCCTTCTGGAGATGACAGTTTGAGCTGGCAGGGTGCATCATAACAACCATGGCAAACCACACAACGCGACTCCAAAATGGGCTTCACGCTTTGTAAGTAACGTGCACCGCCTTGGTGATATTGTTCGATTCGTGCTTGGGGTTGCTCTGGTCCAAACATATCATCATATTTAGACACGCCCAAAGCCACACAGCCAGAAAGCACGGCGACAACCACCGCACAAAACAATGCACGTTTAGACATTTACTCGTCCTCGTCGTCATCTAGCCCAAGATCAAAAGTCGGCATCATTTCTACTGGAGGCGAGACAAACAATGCATCGCTACTGGTACTCAGCACAGCACTGAGAATCGGTCCACGATTAATGAGCAATTGCAACTGATGCTCTGCCCCTATCAACTCAGTCACTGTCGTACTAATGTTGTTGAGCGCATAGTCATCAATATGCAAGCTAATATTCTCATCTTCTTTTGGGTTTTGGCACAAATGAGCAAGGAGGTTCTCACTCAACATCACTGATACTTCAGCATCTGGAGAGTCGATATCACGATTTTCGATGTTGTCGTCTAACAAAAAAAGTGGCAGTGATAATGGGGTATCTTGTTGTAATTCCATCAAAGGTTACCATCTGAGTATTTGCTTTATATTAGCACAGTTAGATGGCTGATGGCTGAAAAGGGGCGACGATGCGCCCAACTTGATTACCAAGGAAGCGTGTCTCCATTGGAGTGCCAAAAGCCACCACTGTTTTCGATAGTTAGGTGTTCAATTCTCTTAATTAAACGTTCCGCCGCAACATCTGGACCAATATCACCTGCAAATCCCACCATCTGCGTTTGTACAAAGCCAGGATGGAATAGTCCAACAGCGATATCTTGGTTTTTCAGCTCGTGAGCCATACTCACACTCGCCGCGTTCAGCGCGGCCTTCGACATTCTATAGCCAATGTAACCACCAGAACCATTATCTGCAATCGAGCCCATACGACTTGTGATCATGGCAACTTTACTACCTGCTTTGAGGTTATCGAGTAGTGCATGGGTGACTCGAATTGGTCCTAACGCATTAACACTAAACTGGTGGTCGATATTTTCAAAATCCATTTCCGCTAGCGTTTCATTGTGAAATACCCCAGCGTTATTAATAAGAATGTCTATTTTCTCCGTGCCCAATGCCGCTAACAGCTTTTTCGCGCCATTTTCTGTTGCAACATCTATATCTTCAATGATATCCACGCCTAGAGATTCTAGTTCTGCCGACGCTTTGCGAACAACCGCAGTCACTTTACAGCCTAGAGATTGGTACTGCTTACAAAATTCTAATCCGATCCCACGGTTAGCACCGGTCACCAAAACATGTAGTGTCATATCCTTCTCCTCACGATTTCTATGCTCAAACTATTACAATTGGTATAAGTTTACTAAACTCAAGGTCAATCCTAACTGAATTCATTTTTATTACGCGCCTTTTTCACTTTCTGACAACTTTGCTACAGTTATAACTCTGACAACCGTAAGGATATGTTGTGAAACTCACACTTAGCACCCTCTTGCTTTTCTTTATCCACAAGGCGGCGTTCGCCTACCAAATCAATGTCAGTGAGCTGGTCGCTTATCAGCTTGGCCAACAGCAAATCGCACAACTCATGCAAAAGATATACGCACCTTTGGATATCACGCCCACACTTGTCGTGTTACCTAGTGAGCGCGGATTAGAATATGTAGATCAAGGGTTTTATGATGCGGAAGCAGGACGCACTAGCGCTATTGCAAATGCCTATCCTAACTTACTGCAAATACCCGAACCACTTGCAACCGTGCAAATGGCCGTGTTTTGTCTCAAGAAGGAGCATTGTACTTTGTCGACCCGGCAAGACTATGTGGTAATACAAGGCAGTTTAATAACGGAGCAAGTTTGTCAGCGTAAAAAATTGACCTGTAATGCGGTCTCTAACGACGTTTCTGCGTTTCAAGCGCTTGAAAAAGGTCATGTAGAACAAATTTTAGCTGATGACTTATTTGCGCTTGGTGCGCTATGTCAGTCAGGACTCGCCGCGGTTTATGTGCGTAGGCTACGAGATGCAAGTTATCCTATTTATCACTATATCAATCGCAAACACCAAGACCTACTGTCGAAATTAACAGCGTCTATCAAGCAGCTAAATAGTAGTGGCGAGCGCGATACTATTCTAAACCGCCTCTCTGACCACTTTGCCACTTGCCATGGCAAAGTAATTGAATTAGAAATGCATTAAGTTGAAATATCATCCATAGCAGATTCTATGATAGAGAATACCGCCCCTTGAGGGTCGGTTATCACGCTAAAGCGACCTACTTCTGGTATATCTGTCGGCGGTACACAAATTTCTCCGCCAAGTTTTTGGGCATATTCAGCTTTACTATCGCAGTCCAATACCGCAATGTAAATCATCCAGTGCGGAGGGATGTCTTCACCCCACTCTGCCGTCATTTCTAACATGCCAGCGACGGGTTGCTCATTTACTTTGAACAAGGTGTAGTCCATATTTCCCATGTCTTTGACTTCAACCTGCCACCCAAATAATACAGAATAAAAGTCTCGACTTTTGGCGCTGTTTTTACTCACTAGTTCAAACCAATAAGGGGTATTCGCTTCAAGATGACGTTGCGTCCCAATATGGCCACCCTCTTGCCATAACGCAAAAACCGCTCCACCTGGCTCCTTTAACATTACCATCCGCCCTGCCCCTGTGACATCGTGAGGGCCTGCAAGCACTTCAGCACCGAGTTCGTTGGCTTTGTTTAGACATTCATCGACATTGTCTACCGCCACATAAGCAAGCCAGTGACTAGGCATGCCTCCTTGTTGTTGCTCAGCGGTCATCTGATACATAGCTGCAACATCATCGGCTTCTTTTTGCAACATGGTGTAATAACAATCTTCACCAATGGGTTGGTCAAGAATTTGCCAATCAAATAGTTGGCTATAGAAGGGCTTTGCTGACTGCCAGTCGCTTGAACACAATTCAATCCAACAAAAATAACCGGTTCTAAATTCACTAATTATTGCCATGGGGATCACCTGTCAATCAAAGTCTAATGAATATAGCAGCAATCAGCCGATAAGAAAGCATAGTCAAAATATGGCTTATTTTTCAATTTGCCCATACTTAGGTGAGCGCACGCCATAAAGCAAACCATTGCTTGAGTCCGCTGATAATAATCTTTGTGATGCTTTCTGTGACACCTCAAAACCTTTATCAGAAGTGCTTTCAATCACTTGATTTAGTACCGCGCCAATCAATGCTCCAGCCAAACTGTTATCACGGTCATCTCTGTCTTCACTACTTGACGCTTTTGACTTACCACGCCAAATTACTTGGCCAGTTTTTAAATCAACCAACCTTGCCGATAGCGCTACGGTAGTGTCACTATCTAATACAACGTATGACGTACCATAATCTTGAATCTCTATGTATAAAGCAGCGTCGGCAGCAAAGATTTCATAGAGCTTGTCTATCGCGACATTGTGAACATCATGAGCCACACTTAAGCCATTATTTTTAAAAGTCTCATTTACCAAAGACACTGGAAAAACATAATAGCCAGAGTCTGTAAGTGGCTTCACCACCGTCGCCATTACCCCAAAAGGTGCAACAACTTCATTGGAATTATTGATAGGCGGTAACACCAGTATCGACTTGGGATCGCTTTGGATAAAGGCACTATAATCCTGTTTAGGCGCTGTCGCACAGCCATTCAATAAGGCAAAAGTCAAAAGCACCAAGCTCGCTTTAATCCATTTCATCTTACTCTCCCTGCGCATTTTTTAGTAAAAAGTCGATATATTGCCGAGACTCAGGATACAGTTGTTTTTCCTGTTCAAAATACGCAACCCCTTTGCCATTATCCCCTTGCATCAAGTATAAGTAACCGAGATGCGCATACATGCCTGGTGCTGGACTGATCTGCTTTACTTCGGCGCGCGCTATGCTTGACTCTAACTGACTGATCTGCTCCTCAAGGGACTGCCCATCACCTCGAAAGAACTCATAGAGGTTACGTTCGTAAGAACCGTAATAATATTGTGGTGTCGTATTCTGACACCCAGACAATATTAACAGTAAAGTCGCCACAAATATCGTTTGCTTCATAATTTACCTGAGGTATAAATTAGCTGTGGGATTGTCTATAAAGGCTTCCAGTCGCCTTTCTCGATGCCGCTAACCAAGTTATTGACGGCCTCACGAATGGCTAAATCAAGTACCTTGCCATTTAGCGTTGAGTCATACCCCGCAGTGCCACCAAAACCAACCACTTCGCGATTAGATAAACTGTATTCTCCAGCACCTTGCACTGAGTAAACAACTTCTGAACTAGTCACATCAACAATATTCAGATTTACCTTAGCGTAAGCAATTTGCGATTTTCCTTTACCTAGAATGCCGAATAATTGTTTATCACCTACTTCTTTTCGACCAAACTCAGAAACATCTCCCGTGATCACAAAGTTAGCACCCTTAATACTTTGTTTTGCGCCAGCAAATCCAGCTTCTTGGGCAATCTCTGTCATGTTTTCTCTATCTAAAACAATAAAGCGATTACTCTGCTGTAAATGGGTGGTCAGAATAGTTTTTGCCTGAGAGCCCAAGCGGTCCGGTCCTGAACTAAATACACCATTGTGAAAAGCTGAACGGTTTTGTAATTTACCAACCGCTAACTGACTTTTTGGGCCATTGTAAGCTTGATTATATGAGGCCACTTTTGGTGCTTCTACCGTTCTTGATGCTTCCGTTGCGCAACCCGCGGTTAATCCGACAAACGTCAATGCAATTACTGTGGCGAGCGGTTTATTCATTATCATTCTCCTAGAGTCATATGCGTCTGTCTGTGACGCGACGATTCGTTTTGTTAATAACAATGTAGATAAATTTAGCTGACTTTAGTGTTAATTTTTGTTTGGGAAAAATGCAATCACGCTACATCTAAATAGAATTTTAAAGATAGTGCAAAATCAAACCGAGTACAGCACCGGAAAAAGTAGTGCAGACAACTTTAGGAACGGCCATAAACAAACCGACAACCCCTTTATAAACAAACAGTTATAATTTTATGATTTGCTTAGTGCTGCACAAAGCACCAAGCAAGATTACTGTTAAAAAGCGCCATACACTTTCCAACAAATTAGCGTTGACGCATCACGCCTTCTTGAATAGTTGACGCAACTAACTCACCTTGGCGGTTGAAAAATTGGCCACGTACTAGGCCTCGGCCATTAGACGCGCTCGGACTATCAACGCTATATAAAATCCATTCATCCATTCTAAACGGACGATGGAACCACATCGCGTGGTCTATTGTCGCGACTTGCATATTCGACTGCATAAACGACAAACCATGTGGTTGTAGTGCTGTTGGTAAAAATTCAAAATCAGAGGCATAAGCCAGCAAATAGTTGTGGATCCTTCTGTCGTCCGGCATGTCACCATTGGCTTTAAACCAAACATTTCTCACCGGGTCCTGTTTTTTGGGTTTGAATGGATTTTGAAAGTTTACAGGACGCATATCCAGCGGCATTTCTTGCGTAAATTTAGCTCGAAGTGATTCTGGAATGAGGTCTGCATGTTCTTGATAAAAGTGGAGTGATGACTTTAACGTTTCAGGCTCTGGCACATCCGGCATCAAAGATTGATGAGAAACGCCCGGCTCATCCCCTTGGAAAGAGGCTGTCATGTAAAATATCGGCTTACCATATTGAATGGCACTGATCCTACGAGTGCTAAAACTGCGACCATCACGAATGTTTTCGACATCGTAGACAATGGGCTTGCTCGCATCACCAGGACGCAAAAAGTAAGAGTGCAGCGAGTTAACAAAGCGCCCTTCTGGTAAGGTGTATTTTGCTGCGGACAACGCCTGCCCCATCACCTGACCTCCAAACACTTGAGGAAAACCAAGGTCTTGGCTTTGACCTCGATATATCCCTTGCTCAATTTCTTCAAGGCTGAGTAAATCCAACAGATTTTGTAACACTTGACTCATGTTGCACTCCGAACGTCTAGTAGAACTGGCGATAGTCGTTATAATGAGATAATACTTTTACCAAATCCAAGTAAGACACGGACTGGTAGCAAACCAAGTACATTGCTCAAATGAGTATAATACATCATAACTCAAACTATTGGACTAACCCATATGGCTTATTGGCTGTTTAAAACAGAACCCGATGCATTTTCCATTGATGACTTAAAAAACGCGCCTGAGCAGCAAACTTTTTGGGAAGGAATTCGTAATTATCAGGCAAGAAACTTCCTGCGCGACGAGGTTAAGGTGGGTGACTCAGTGTTTATTTATCACTCAAGCTGTAAAGTACCTGCGGTTGTCGGTATTGCCAAAGTAGTGAAAGCAGCAGAGCCAGATCCATACCAATTTGACTTAAGCAGTGATTATTATGATGCCAAATCAAGCACCGATAACCCTCGCTGGGTAGGCGTCACTCTAGCATACGAGCAGCACCTACGCCCGGTGACCCTGCAGGCGATAAAAGCCAACACTGCGCTCACAGAGCTGGCTCTAAAAAAAGGGGGGAGATTATCCATCATGCCCATCATCGAACCTGAGTGGCAGGTTATTTTAGAGATGTCGGGGCAAAGCTAACGTTTTGCTTTGCCTTTTTGTCGCCCTTGTTTAGGCACAATGCTGATATATAGCAGCAAAGCGACCCAAGAAAATAGTAGCGTTCCTATCAGCCAGCCGTTTTTTTCATGCCCTTTGCTGCGCTTGCTTCCAGCAACTAAAGCTACAGGAAGTAAGTAAGCGCACACAACGGCAATCATCAAGAAGAGTTCTTCGAACATAGTGATGACCAGTCAACTTCTGATGCAAGCACTCGCTGTGGTGCAATATAGTGCAAAATATCTCCCCCTGTGATGTTGTAATCCAAAGGTGGGTTTAGATCCATGTCTAGCGCATTTATATCGTGCGCAACACCGAGCAACGTCGCATCATGATGCTGTTTAAAATAACCAAAAATATCACCAAAGGTTAAACAGCTTACCTCTGCAGGTAAGGCTAAGCTGAATTGCGTATCGCCGTGTAGCGTCGACAGTAATTCCTCTTGTACTCGGCTTGAGCCAGGGTCTTGCATGGCCCGCACTAAGATTTCCGCAGACATAGATGCAGAGCATTCAACATTTTTACAATGCTCTCTTAAAAGAAGTGCTTTGCTATCGTCCAAGAAGTGCGCGCTAATATGCGCTTCGGGTTTTACTACCCGGCTAAGCTTTAGCGCGGTAGTAAATGTCTGGTTGTCATCATCGCCATCAATGATGATTTTGTCAGCCCGCTCGATGTTAATCCGACTTAACTGTTCGTCATCAGTAAAGCTGGTTAAACGCGCAAATGCGACTTCCGGATAACTCAACAGCGGATGCTCCATGGCCTCGGTGACGGCCAATACGATTTTTCTATCTTCGCGTTTATTGTCACCTAAAATGTAGTCCACCATTTTTTTCGTTCTCACATCATGCCAACCAAAAATTACGATGTGGTTTTGCAAATGTGCAAAGTCTTTTTCCCCTGTCATGCCTCTTCTCACCCAATACGTCACAAATTGTCCTGCTTTTCCCAATAACACACCAAATAGCGCAAGGCCAAATGGGATCTGTATAATGGCAACGACTAAACGACCAAAATCCGTTGTTGCACTAAAGTCTCCGTAGCCAACTGTTGAAGTCGTCACTACGTAGTAATAAAAGAACGTGCTCAGTGGCAATAATGCCGATTCATTGCTGAGCCATAACAACCCCCAAGTCACCGACATATGAATGAGCGTTGCCATAAATAACAGTTGCCAGCTGGCCTTATCCACATGAGCCCGCATCAAAACAACTAAATGCTTAAAAATTATAGGCATATTGCTTCCCTATCAAATACATACTGCTACCTTACTGCAAATTTTAGCCAAAAAACAACACGACATATCGACTTCTTTGATATAGTCTTAGAAAAGGTTACAAGAAGTAATGAGGGGTTAACATGGCTGGCGTATTGGCCTCAGTAGATCAACGCACACAACTGGTGGGTGAAAACCGCCTTGAGTTGCTATTGTTTCATCTTCATAGCCGCCACTTTTTTGCGCTCAACGTCTTCAAAGTAAAAGAAGTTGTTAAACTCCCTCATCTTAACAAAATGCCCAATGCACACCCTAAAGTATGTGGGGTAACCAATATTCGTGGCGAGTCTATTCCGGTTATCGATTTACGACAAGCGATATGCATGCCGCCATGCGACCGAGACAAAGACTGCAACCTAGTGATCACAGAATACAATCGCTCAGTGCAGGCCTTCTTAGTTGGTAAAGTTGACCAAATCGTCAATACTACGTGGTCCGATATTATGCCAACCCCTAAGTCTGTTGGCCGCAATCACTACCTCACCGCACTGACCAAAATCAAACGTGATGGCGTTGAACACATCGTTGAAATTATCGATGTAGAAAAGGTACTTGCCGAAATCGTTGAGTACAAAGTTGAGATCCCGCAAGACATTCTAGATAAAGATATCATCAACGAGTTTCATGGCCGCAAAATTCTACATGCCGATGACTCGCCGACCGCTCGTCGTCAAGTTGCCGATACCTTGGCACAATTGGGCATAGAAATCATCCCAGCAACTGACGGCCAAGAGGCGCTCAATGTGTTAAAGCACTGGGCTGACGAAGGTATCGACGTACAAAAAGAATTACTTGCGGTGATCACCGATGCCGAAATGCCAGTTATGGATGGTTATCGACTCACCTATGAAATTCGCAACGACAGTCGCCTAAAAGACCTTTATGTCATTCTCAATACCTCACTCAGTGGCAGCTTTAATCATGCCATGGTCGAAAAAGTGGGTTGTAATGCGTTTTTATCAAAATTCCAACCCGATTTATTGGTAACGGAGGTACAAAATCGGTTGAAGGACGTTTTGCAAAAATAAATATAAACACTGTATAAAAAACCAGTTTATGTTTCTTTATAAATCATAATCTTACCTTTACTCGGTTAGGTTTGCTTTGCGATATGCTGGGATTTACGGCAACGACTCGGTATACTTGCCATCATTTGAGCAAATAGGCAAAGCAATGGACGTATCAGAATTACTCGACGGCCTCAACGACAAACAGCGCGATGCAGTCGCCGCGCCTCTGCAAAACATGTTAGTGCTCGCAGGTGCGGGGTCAGGTAAAACACGAGTACTCGTTCATCGTATTGCTTGGCTTATGCAAGTTGAGCACGCCTCTCCATTTAGTATCTTCGCGGTAACCTTTACCAATAAGGCAGCCAAAGAAATGCGTGCTCGTGTTGAAGCAACGCTCAATGGCCCTGTTGGTGGCATGTGGATAGGCACCTTCCACGGCCTTGCCCACCGCATGTTACGCGCCCATCACCGTGAAGCTAAATTACCAGAATCATTTCAAATTCTAGATAGCGATGATCAGCAACGGATGATCCGCCGCTTGCTCAAAGCCATGAATATCGATGAAAAAAAGTGGCCACCAAAGCAACTAAGCTGGTACATCAGCGCGCGTAAAGACGAAGGATTAAGACCAAAAGATATCCAAGCATACGATGTCAATGAACAGCTGATGTTGAATGTATATAGTGCTTACCAAGATGCCTGTGATAGAGCCGGTCTTGTTGACTTTGCTGAGATCCTATTGCGCTGCTACGAGTTATTACAGCAACAACCTACCTTACTGCGCCACTACCAACAACGCTTCCGCCATATGCTAGTGGACGAGTTCCAAGATACCAACAGCATTCAATATTTGTGGCTACGCCTGCTTGCAGGTAGTGACAACAATATCATGATCGTAGGGGATGACGACCAGAGTATTTACGGCTGGCGTGGTGCAAAAATAGAAAACATCAAACGTTTTCTGGACGACTTTAGCGCCGAAACGATCCGTCTTGAACAAAATTATCGTTCTACCGCAACCATTCTAAAAGCATCCAATGCGCTCATTGAAAACAACGCGGAGCGAATGGGTAAAAGTCTCTGGACCGACGGTAACCAAGGCGAGCCAATTTCAATTTACGCCGCTTTTAATGAACTTGATGAAGCACGCTTTGTGGTTGGCAAAATTAAATCTTGGCTACAGTCTGGCAATGCGCTCAGCGACAGCGCCGTACTCTACAGAAACAACGCACAGTCCCGCGTGTTAGAAGAAGCCCTACTTCAAGAAGGGTTAAAATACCGTATTTATGGCGGTATGCGCTTCTTCGAGCGCCAAGAGATTAAAGATGCCCTGTCTTACCTTCGTATAATCAGCAATCGCAATGATGACGCGGCATTTGAGCGTGTGATAAACACGCCTGCCCGTGGTATTGGTGATAAAACGTTAAGCCATATTCGCGATTGTGCGCGTCACGAATCACTCTCACTTTGGGATGCTGCCAAAGCCGTGCTTGCGCAAAAGCATTTAGCGGGAAGAGCAGCTACCGCGGTGACAAAATTTATTGAATTAGTCGAGCAGCTCGACGATAAAATTGCCGAGCTTGAACTGGCACAACAAGCGCAGACAGCCATTGAGCAGTCAGGTCTCATGGCAATGTATCAAGCCGAAAAGGGCGAAAAAGGCCGCGCTCGAGTGGAAAACTTGGAAGAATTGATCAGTGCTTGTGGTCAGTATGAGCTGCCTATCGATGAAGATTTCACTTCACCATTACAAGGCTTTTTAGCCTATACCTCTTTGGAGGCAGGCGAAGGCCAGGCTGACGAGCACGAAGATGCGGTACAAATGATGACGCTGCACTCGGCCAAAGGTCTCGAATTCCCATTGGTCTTTATGGTTGGGGTGGAAGAAGGTATGTTCCCATCACAGCAAAGTAATGAAGAGTCGGGTCGCTTGGAAGAAGAGCGCCGCTTGTGCTACGTCGGTATGACGCGTGCCATGGATAAGCTTTACATTAGCCACGCAGAAAGTCGTCGCTTGTATGGTCAAGAAAAACATCACAGCCCTTCAAGGTTCTTACGTGAAATTCCTGAAGATTGTATGGAAGAAATTCGGATTAAAACGCAAATTTCTCGTCCGGCTAACTCGGGTCGATTCAGCCCATCAATCAGTCACGCGACCTTTGAAGATAGTGGCTTTAATTTAGGCCAGCGTGTCCTCCATGCCAAATTTGGTGCAGGCACAGTGCTTAACTATGAAGGTGCAGGTGCTCAGTCACGCATCCAAGTTAGCTTTGATGATGTTGGTAGTAAGTGGTTAGTTACCGCCTATGCAAGACTTCAAGCACTCTAATCTGCCACTATTACTCTCTCAGCTTGCCGATGCACACCATCGGCAACTCTTGCTTATCACTGGCAGCCAAGCTTGGTGTTACACACAGTGTCAGCAGCTATTAGCAAACTCAAACGATAATCTTATCCTAAGTAGCAGTAAGACATTAGAAAATGCCGTTTGGCCCGAGCATTTACACCAAATACTCGGACAAGAATTTAGCAACCTAGTCTACGACGGCTTTAGTGGTATTGTGCCTAACAAAATCGCAGCGGCAGCGGGCACGGTAAAAGCAGGCGGCTTACTCCTATTGTTACTTCCCGAATTAGATGAACTCGACCACTGGCTAGACCCTGCAATTACCCGCTGGTGCTCAGAGGGGCAAACGCCCAAACACAGCTATTTTTTAAAAAGGTGGCAGCAACTCTGGCAGCAACAACCAGCTTGGCATATCAGTGAACACTTTGGGGTTCAACTGCCCTCAGCGTATCTTGCTGCAAGTTCGGCGGTTTGCGGTGTTGAGGAGCAACAAAACGTACTGGCACAACTCTCCACAACATTAGAAAACCAGCAAACACCTGTATTACTGAGCGCAGATAGGGGTCGGGGGAAGAGCGCGTTATTGGGCCTCTTGGCATCAAAGCACCCTACGCAACAATTTGTTATTTGTAGCCGCCATTTTCATGCTCTGCATAGTTGCTTTAGCATGCTTGCTCAAGCATTCAATACCGAGGTTGATGTAAAAACGAAGAAGCTGGCTAATCTCAGCTATATGGCGCCAGATGCGTTACTACAACAAGCCTCTACACTTGATAGCAATACGGTTATTTTGGTGGATGAGGCAGCCGCCCTGCCAGTTCCATTTTTAATACAAGTTGCTCAACTTGGTTTTCGCTGCATTTTTTCCAGCACCTTAGTAGGTTATGAGGGTAATGGTAGAGGCTACACGTTACGGTTTAAACGCTACTTAGAATCACATTACCCAAGTTATCTTGATTTCACCTTGTCGACTCCTATTCGCTACGCATCGAATGATCCACTGGAGCAGCAGATCAGAGATTTATTTGTACTCGAGTGCAAAGCGACATCACCCATACTCACTTCACCGACCACAATGCGTGCTATTTCCCAGAGTGAGTTGGTAGAAAATAGTCCGTTACTTGAGCAAGTTTTTTCACTGCTCGTATTAGCGCATTATCAAACCAGCGTGGATGATTTAAGGCAATTGTTAGATGCACCCGATCTGTACTTACGAGGTGCATTTTGCAATAACGAGCTAGTAGGAATTTGCCTTGCTGTCATCGAAGGCGGACTCGCTTCAGATCTCGCAGAAGATATTCTAGCAGGAAAGCGAAGACCCGCAGGTCATCTCATGGCGCAGCAGCTAACGACAAGCTTTGGTGATAGCCAGTTTGTCACCGAAAAAAGCGCAAGAATCGTTAGAATAGCCGTACACCCGAATGTACAACAGCAAGGAATTGGCCGCCGCCTACTGACGTCCTTTGAAACCACATTACCAGAAGATATCAGTTACATAGGAACCAGTTTTGGCCTCACAGCGTCATTACTTTCGTTTTGGTCGCAACGACACTATCAGCCAATGAAACTGGGGTTTAAGCAAGATAAGGCCAGTGGCGAGTATGCGGTTTTGATGCTTAAAAAAGTCCGAGGCGACTTAGACAACAGCTATACTCGAGTATTCAAACAAGCTTTTTTCTATCAGTTACGCTCGCACTATCAACAACTAGATACTGAGGTGGTTACCGCTATATTGGCGACCTTGCCCTTTGAACACATAACTAACGAGCAGCTGGATTATTTGCAGTATTTACGTAACAGCAATCCGGTTGAGCAACAAGTATGTCCTTTTATATGGCAGCTGATCACAACCGATCCTCGATTGCTTAAAAACTTAACTAAAGTTTCCAAAGCGTTAGTAATTCGTCTAATATTACAGCAACATTCGACCCAAGTCGTACTTAATTTGCTTGGAATATCAGGTAAAAAAGCCCTCACCACAACGCTAAGAGAGACAGTGCAGCAAGTATATGAGTATTTTCGGTGTTAAATTTTTACTATTATTAGTGTTTGCTTCTACTGTACTGAATTTTACAGCATCCGCTCAACCTGTGGTAAAAATTGGCATGTCTACCGCACTCTCAGGGCCTGCAAAAGAGATTGGTCAACAACTAAAAGCGGGGGCCGAACTACATTTTAACTTTTATAACCAGCACAAAGCGGATGACGCAGCTACGATTGAGTTGCAGGTGTTGGATGATAGCTATGAGCCACACAAAACCGTAACCAATGCGCGTAAGCTGGTATACGAAAATAAGGTCGATGCATTGTTTGGCGTAATGGGCACGCCCACGTCTTATGCCATAAAGCCGATTTTAGAGCACTCTAAGGTTCCCTTTCTTATGCCATATACTGGCGCTGAGTTTCTTCAAGAACCGCATACATTTAACGTCTTCAACCTCCGCACTAGCTACAATAAAGAAGCACAAGATATCGTCCGCTACTTTGTCGATGAACAAAAATTAAAGCGGGTGGCTTTGCTCATACAAGCCGATGAATTTGGTCTAACCGTAGAAAAAAGCCTCACCAACGCGCTTGCGGAACGTGGATTTAAGCCCGTTGTAATAACACGCTTTAGACGTAATACTGATGATATTGAACGAGCGCTTGAACAAGCGCAGCGTTATAAAATTGAAGGCTTGGCTATGGTTGGCACCTATACGCCACTGTCTAAGTTTATTAATCGTGCCATGGAGGTTGGCCTTGAAACACAATACGCAACAGTTTCATTTGCTTCCTCAAATGAGCTGTTTGCTAGACTCAAAGGTAAGCCCAAAGTTTTAGTCACCGAAGTTGTACCCGACCCTGTGATTTGCAAAGGCAAGCTTTGTGATACTTTCCGCGAGGCAGTTCGCAATTCCACGCTTTCCCATAACGAACAGGTTTTTGAGGGCTATCTCAATGCCTATTTATTGACGACTGCTATCCAGCAATGTGAGCTGCCCATTGATAGTGATTGTCTGCTAAACGCATTACAACAGGAGTTGGAGCATAACACTGTTATTCGGGAAGTATTTATGCTCCAGCCAGCGCAAAAGAAATTGCCAGTTTACCGTTCCTTTTTCCAATAATGTTCTATGCTTAGTTGATACTGACCATATGCGAGGCTGACATGGATTTAATTAACTTTCGCGTCGGGAAAAAAACAATATCACTGCAAATCCTCGATATTCTATTAACTGAACGCTACGAAGAAAATTTAACGGATTTACCCAATGACAACCCCAGCTTTTTGGGCGTCAAAGATTACATGGGCGTACCGACCCCTATTTTTGATTTAGGGATCATATTGAACAAACGCTCGTCCTATGAAACCAATCAAGAATTGGTCAGCATGCTAAAGCAGCGAGAGCAAGATCATAAAGAATGGCTTGCCGCACTCGAAGCAAGCATTTTTAACGATGTCCCCTTCACTAAAGCCAAAGATCCAAAACAATGTGCTTTTGGGCAGTGGTATTACGGCTTCAAAACTGAAAATGATGACCTCAAAGCGCTCCTAAAACGCTTCGAAGAACCGCATGCAAAACTACATTCATTAGCAGATAAACTATTATTGATGTGCACACAGGGACATAAGCAAGAGGCTATAGATACTCTCGCTCGTGAAAAGAGCACCACTTTTAATAAACTCATGCGATTATTTGAATCCGCTCGTGATCAGATCATGCTCGACCATAAACCTATCATCGTCTTTACCACTCAAGATGGTCAAAGTCCGCATATCGGTTTGCTTGTCGATAAGGTAGAAGATAACGTTCACTGTGACGAAAGCGATATTAAATCACTGCAGGAAATGACCAGTATTGGTTTTGAAATAGATGCCCAAACCAAAAAATTGATGAAAGGCTTGGTCAAGATGGGTAAACGCCACAGCGTATTGATTGACCCTAGCGCCATTTTCCGCCCTGAACATTTACAAAATTATGAGCCAGAAGAAACGGAAGAGTACGGCTTGTTTTAGAGTTAGTAAATGGAGCACAAAAAAAACGCCACAAAAATTGCGGCGTTTTTTGTATTCTAAGTAACCCGTTCTTGAGATAAGTTGTTACCCCAAGTCAAGGTCAACTATTACTTAACCTGAGGTTTGGATAAGGAATGAGCTAACTCATTGTTTTTAAGCCCACATTAAATTATACCCTTATCTAGCCAGAGAGTTTTGGGGATAACAAGGCGAATTTACGCACCAATAGCTGGCTATTGGAAGTGAATTCAACGCAGTTAGCGCTAAAACTGGCTGCTAGAAAGGCATTAATTATCCGAAGCTCAGGTTACTTAGCTTGGCGGCTTGCGCGTTTACGCTCGCTTTCAGTCAATAATTTCTTACGAATACGGATGCTTTCAGGCGTTACTTCTACAAGCTCGTCGTCATCGATGAACTCAAGCGCTTGCTCTAAAGACATAACAACAGGTGGCACAAGGTTTTGTGCTTCATCAGTACCAGATGCACGTACGTTGGTTAACTGCTTACCTTTAAGCGCGTTTACCGTTAGGTCGTTATCACGGCTGTGAATACCAATAACCATACCTTCGTACACTTCAACACCGTGACCGATGAATAGGCGACCACGCTCTTGTAGGTTAAATAGTGCGTTTGTTAGCGCTTTACCTGCTGCGTTAGCGATTAGTACACCGTTCTTACGCTGGCCGATGTTACCGCCTTTGTGTGGACCGTAATGTGAGAACGTGTGGTACATCAAACCAGAACCAGACGTTAACGTCATAAATTCAGTTTGGAAACCAATTAGACCACGTGCAGGCATCATGAAGTCCATACGCACACGGCCTTTGCCGTCTGGAGACATGTCAGTCATTTCTGCTTTACGCAGACCAAGCTGTTCCATGATAGAACCTTGGTGCTCGTCTTGACAGTCAATTGTCACTGTTTCGTAAGGTTCTTCTAGCTGACCATCAACATGGCGCAAGATTACTTCTGGACGAGATACAGCAATCTCGTAGCCTTCACGACGCATGTTCTCAATAAGAATACCTAAGTGAAGTTCACCACGACCAGATACACGGAAGCTATCTGGGTTATCCGTTTCTTCAACACGTAATGCAACGTTGTGCACAAGCTCTGCTTCTAGACGCTCAAGGATATTACGAGAAGTTACGTATTTACCTTCTTGGCCTGAGAATGGAGACGTGTTTACAGAGAAAGTCATTGTTACTGTTGGTTCATCAACAGACAGTGGTGGTAGTGCTTCAACATTATTCTGACAACAGATAGTGTCAGAGATTTTCAGCTCACCAAGACCTGTGATTGCGATGATATCACCCGCCGTTGCTAGCTCAACTTCGTGACGGTCAAGACCTAAGTAACCCAGTACTTGGCCAACTTTACCGTTACGCGTCTTACCATCAGCTCCCACGATAGTCACTTGTTGGTTAGGTTTAACTGAACCACGCGTGACACGGCCAACACCGATAACACCAACATATGAGTTGTAATCAAGCTGAGAAATTTGCATCTGGAACGGACCTTCAGGATCCGCGTTAGGCGCTTCAACTTCGTCTACGATAGCCTTGAACATTGGTTCCATGTTGTCAGACGGCTCATCTAGGTCAAGTGTTGCCCAGCCGTTGATTGCTGATGCGTAGATCACTTTAAAGTCTAGCTGTTCGTCAGTTGCACCTAAGTTATCAAATAGATCGAAAACTTGATCCATTACCCAATCAGGACGAGCGCCCGGCTTGTCGATTTTGTTGATTACAACAATTGGCTTAAGACCCTGAGCAAACGCCTTTTGCGTTACGAAACGCGTTTGTGGCATCGGACCTTCTTGTGCGTCAACTAGTAGTAATACTGAGTCAGCCATCGAAAGAACACGTTCTACTTCACCACCGAAATCGGCGTGTCCCGGAGTATCTACGATATTGATACGGTAGTCGTTCCACTTGATTGCGGTATTTTTTGCAAGGATGGTGATACCACGCTCTCTTTCAAGATCGTTTGAGTCCATCACTCGCTCTTCATTACCACCGCGCTGCTGTAGTGTACCTGATTGCTCAAGTAGCTTGTCTACAAGCGTTGTTTTACCGTGGTCTACGTGCGCGATAATCGCGATATTTCTTAACTTTTCGATGCTCATATTATTACTCAGTGAAGTTGGCCCTCAGTGATCCTAGTCGATCTACGCAAAAATGCGCGTTGAGATTGCCCGATTGAGAATTAAAGGTCGCGTATTATCTACTATTAATGTGACAGATGAAAGTTTATCCAACATTTTTTTCAATAATCCTGATCGGAGCGCGCATAAATCAACAACCTAGAGTCGCTTCAGCACAACCCTATTGCGGCTATAGTCCATTTATGGCCTTTTATCGTCCGATTATGGACTGAACACCTGTAAATAAAATACAAATGTCATTAATATCAATAAGGTAAGTTTGGCATAGGCGTTGCTGTTTCCCCTGTAGAGTAGAATAATTATCACAGCATACCGATACACAAGGTGAGCGGATTTGGAGTAAACATGGTAACACATTCACTTAAAATGGCCTGGCAAAAACTGCGCTGCCATGTCAGTTACACCCTAACAATAATAATTACTCTCGCGCTGACACTCGGTGCGCTGGTAGCGATGTATAACCTAAACTATCAATTGCTCGCAGCTCCGCTCCCATATCCAGATGCAGAGCGCTTGGTATTAATGCGTGGCGCGTTGGTTGATGACAATAATGAAGTTAAGCAAAGCAATTTTATTCCTCATGCAGGCAGCATAGAGGCGTATGACAAGCAAGCACAATTTTCTGATATCGAAGTGATGGCTATTCAGAATATCAGTATTGATGTTGAACAAAGTTTACCGAGCAGCCCAACATTTAATACTGGCGCGATCACCCCCGAGTTTATGTCGATACTCAATGTACCACTGGCATTGGGACGGTACTTTTCAGTAGATGAAGGGATAGATAGCCAACAACCTGTCGCGATCGTTTCGTACCAAGTGTGGCAACGTTATTTCGGCGGAAATACAAACGTTCTAGACCAAACATTGGTATTTAAAGGGGTGAGTTTCAAAATTGTTGGCGTCACCGGCGAGCGATTCATTGAACCGGTATTATCCACACCAAACTGGCACACTGATGTATGGATCAGTTACGACTATAATGATTCTCCAACGCCAACATGGCAAAGGAATAATATCCAGACATATCAATTGCTAAAGTTACATGATTTGCAACATGCACGTCGTGCAAAGCTTTCTCTTGAAAACTGGCTGAATGAACAACTACAACAACAAACCGCTGGCGAGCAAACTTTCGCTAATAGTAAAGTACAACTTGAATTTGTACCGATAAAAACTCGTATAATTGGTGAAGCATCACAAGTGAGTATAATGATGCTACTCGGAAGCACAGTATTACTATTAATCGCATTAAGTAATATTTGTAATTTAGTGCTTTCACGTGCCGCCGAGCAACAAAAAAGCTTTGCCGTTCAGGCCGCTTTGGGTGCCAAGCCTAATCATCTATTTTTCCACATTGCGATAGAATTAGGGCTGTTATTCATCAGCGCAGCAGCATTATCGCTTTTAATCGCAGAGGGGGTCATAGGGCTACTAAAATCAGGGGTTGTCGGCCCGCTCGCTCGGTTGCAAGAGCTACAACTCGAAGCACATACTATTGCTTTCGCCTTTACCGTCAGTACCTTATTATGTTTATTACTTTCTTGGATAGTAAGCCGTCAACTTAACTACCGTCATATTATTCAACAGCTGCAAAGCAGTGGTAAAGGCACTGGCGTTCAGATTTCCGCGATGACCCGCACTTTATTAATATCATTCCAATTATTTGTTTGCCTGTCACTACTCACTGTTTGTCTTGGGATACTCCAAACAAGCTGGCAAAATTTGCAGCGTGATACAGGGATACGAGAACACAATACCTATCAAGTAGCACTAAACTTAGGTACTTTGCTACAGCAGATGAGCCGCGAGGAGCGTTCACAACTGCTTTTATCTGCCGTTGACTCGTTAGCAAAGTTACCGCAGGTAACCAAAGTAGGCATTGGCGGCTACCCCCCTTTTTCCTATTGGCTGCCGGGCTTTTCAAATCGTCAAATGCAATTTGAACCAGGTATAGAAAAAAACTCGTTTGAATATCAAAGTACGGCTGGTACTTGGCCATACTTTGATACTTTTGGGGCAACACTTATCGACGGTAGGGCTTTTACTCATGAGGAAGCCATTAATAATGCGCCCGTTGTCATTGTCAATCAGACCCTAGCGACGCAATTACGCCAGCAAGGGCAAGTATTGGGCGCCAAACTATACCCCCGAAATGGCCAACAAAGCGTTGAGGTGATTGGTGTTGTCGAGGATATTTATCTTCCCAAACAATCTAATATTGCAAGGGTTTTCATCCCCTCAGTGCCAACTGGTTACCCCTTTGTGTTAATTGAAACTCACGCACATACCACAATTAGTCGAGCGGAAATAAATCAGGCACTCACAGGTATCCACCCGCAAATGCGCGTCTATAACTTTCAGTCCACGACCATGCTTTTAGCTACGCACTTACAGCAAGCTCGTGTCATTAGCATGTTCACTTTGATGCTATCGATATTTGCACTTGCGCTTGCGGCACTTGGTATTTACGGTGTATGTAAGTACAGCGTAGCGTTACGTCGGTTTGAGTTAGGCGTGAGAATGTCGGTTGGTGCAACACCGTTTGCCGTGTTTAAACTGGTATTACAAGATAATTTGCGCCCTGTTATTGCAGCATCGTGCGCTTCTATCTTGGTGTTATTGAGTATTGCGATACTTCAAGATACGCTTGTACCTATTACACTAGATAGCGCTATCCACTGGTTAATTTCACTTGCCACTGTTATCACCTTAGTCACAGGTGTTACGCTACTATCTTCAAGAAATATTATTGCCCGCCCTGCATTACATGCACTACGCGGAGAGTAATAGAGCGATTGAGATGATAATAATAAATCAAGGAAGCTTACTGTGAGTGCTAAACCACAAATATTGCTGATAGAAGACAACAGAGAAGTAAGATTAGCTGCGCGATTTGTATTGGAAGATTTAGGTCTAGCCGTCGAAGAAGTCGAAAATCCAGTGCAAGCACTCAGCTTTCTTGAACAACACCAGCCTAGCTTGATCCTACTCGATATGAACTTTGAGTTAGACTCTACATCGGGGCAAGAGGGACTCAGGTTTCTACGACAGCAACAGCAACATGGCAATACCACCCCTATTGTAGCTATGACGGCATGGTCACATACTGAGCTTGTGGTTCAAGCCATGCAACTGGGCGCGGCAGATTTTCTAGAAAAGCCATGGAAAAACCAGCGCTTTGAACAAGTTATTAGGGGCCAGTTACAACTCAATAAACTAAAAAATAAAAGCCAAGCTCTTCAGCATGCACTCGCTGGAGATGCTAAACCTGTGTTATGGCGCAGCAAAGCCATGCAACACCTGATGACGCAATTAGAAGTCATGGCTCCCACGGATGCCAATATTCTGTTAACCGGAGAGAATGGAGTTGGCAAAAGCTTAATAGCCCAATGGGTACATCAACACTCGCTGCGAGCAGCGCAGCCATTTATTTCCGTCAACATGGCAACCATCCCTGAGCAACTGTTTGAGAGTGAGCTTTTTGGTCATACCAAAGGCGCATTTACTGACGCCAAATCAGACCGTGCAGGACGGTTTAAATTGGCGGATCTTGGTACCTTATTTTTGGATGAAATTGGCACTCTTCCGCTTGCACAACAAAGTAAGTTGCTGCGGGTGCTAGAGTCTCGAGAATATGAAGCAGTCGGCTCAAGCATCACTGAAGTCGCAGACGTGAGGCTCATCAGTGCAACGAATGCAAAATTAGAGCAGTTAATCGCTCAAGCAGAATTTCGCCAAGATCTTTTCTACCGCATCAATACCTTCACAATCGAAATCCCCCCCTTGCGTACACGCCCTGAAGACATTGAATTATTAGCGGAACACTTTATCAAAACCCATGGTCAGCGATATGGAAAAACACAATGCTGGCTCACACCCACGGCACTAAATCAGCTAAAACAGTACGATTGGCCAGGTAATACCAGAGAGCTTGGTCACTTGCTCGAACGCGCCGTGCTACTAACACAAACGGGTGAAATCGGCCCCGAGCAATTACATATGAGCACGCCTTCACAGCCAAGTGCGAATAATTCCATGTCGCTGCCACTCATCACATTGGAGCAAGCAGAACAACAACTGATTGCTCAGGCTTTGACTAATACGGCAGGAAACAAACAACAAGCAGCTGAGTTACTGGGGATCACCAAGCAATCACTCTACCGACGCCTTGAAAAATATGCACTTATTTAAAGAACCCTTGGCGCGCTATTTCGTAGGTAAGTTTTTGCTACTCATCGCCATCGAAATTGCGGGAGTGTGTGTCGTCAGTTGGCAAATGGGAGTTAACATACCTATTTCCATGCCTCTACCCACCTTACTCTTAATCGTTGGCCTGATTGTCTGCCAAGGACTATTACTAAAACAGCTTTACAATCGTTGTAAGCTATCGTTTGAACGCTGTGGCTACCAAGCCGAAGCGTGGCTTAAGCGCGACTTTAGCCTAAAAGCCAAACCGACATTTTCTTCGGGCGTTGTCGCCCAGCTGCACAATCAGCTGAATGCGCTCTCCGATATGCTACAAAATGAAAAAACCGATGAAGATATGCAATCTTTCCTCGTTGCTGAACTGATCAGCGTGTTAAATACCCCGATGCTTATTTTCGACCAGCGTATGCAACTGTGCTTTGGCAATGACGCCTGCTTTCAATTATTTCAAAGGCCATGGCAAACCCTACGATATAGCCACCCAGAGGCGATAGGGTTAACTCCTTCTCCACAGTGGCACTTTATCGATATACAGAACAACAAGCGCTGGCAAGTGAGACACAGCACCTTTACTCAGCAGAGTCAGTCATATCATCTTGTCGTCTGTATCGATATTCAGCAAGCACTGCGCGATCAGGAGCTTCAAGCTTGGCAACGCTTGATCCGAGTGATTAGCCATGAAATAAGAAATTCCCTCACCCCAGTGTCTGCCATATTGGAACGCCTACAAACTCGCGCAAAAGACCCAAGGGATCACGAAGCATTTAATATCGTACTTGAGCGGTGCTTCCATTTGCAGGATTTTATCCATAAGTACAGCCAGCTCAACCAACCAATAAAAGTAGAGATCAAACGTCTGTCGGGGTTAGAAGTAAGCAAAACCGTTCAAGGCCTTTTCACAGATGTAGCGTGGCAAATTGAACTTTCTCCGGTCTACTTCCATGTTGACCCAACCCTATTTAATCAAGTGCTAATCAATATCATCAAGAACGCCATAGAAGCGAGCCCCGCGGGCTCTGTGCTTACACTGAAGCTATATACCAAAGACAATATTGCTATCTTGGAGGTGCTTGATGAAGGTACCGGCGTTGCCAACCACGATAACTTATTTGTGCCATTTTACTCCACCAAACAAACGGGGGAAGGTATTGGCCTTTATCTTAGCCGCTATTTTGTCGAGCAAATGTCTGGCTCCATTAGCCTAACCAATCGTCAGGATAAACAGGGAGCGATTTGCCAACTCGCCTTTCCTGTGCAACTTAACTGACCCTATATGCTCAGTCCAGTTTTTGAATTCTCAAGTCCACAATCGGACCTTTCGGTAAAACAAAAACATTAAATACCAATAAAAACAATAGGATAAAATTTGGCATATCGTTTGCTCTCATTAGTTAACCGATTAAAGTAAGGTAACTGATGATGGACGTATTAAAACAAAAACAAGCGAAGCCGCTACATAAGCTAGGACTTGTAATCGCAATCCCCCTAGTGCTGATATTCGCTTGGCTTAGCCTTAAGCTATTCTCAACATCGGACGAGTTCAAATTACCAAGACAAGCGATCATTGTTGGACAAGTTAAGCAAGGTGATTTAGATGTTAGCGTTGACGGCTATGGTGTGCTTCGCTCTAATAAACAAAAACTGATCACCACACAAGACCCAGCTACGGTCTATGAAATCTTAGTACGCCCCGGTGGTGAAGTTCAGCCTGATACCATCATTTTGAAGATGCAAGACCCTGATCTCTTACAGCAATTAGAAAGTGCTGAAATGGAGCTAAACCGTCAACAAGCAAACTTTCGCAGACAAAAGCTCGCAAACCAGCGCGAGTTATTAATGGAAGTCGCCACCCTTGCCGAACTTACCAGTGAGCATCAATCGTTAGTCATGCGCCGAGAAGCTCAGCAAACACTCAGAGACCAAGGCGTTGTCCCCGCCATTGATGTAAAAACCGCAGAGCTTGAAGAACAGCAGCTGTCAGAAAGAGTACAACTACAGCAAACACGTATAGAACAGCTAAAGCTATTACATTCAGAAGATTTAACCATCTCGCAAGAACTGATCAACCAAGCTCAGTCTCTTTTCGCCCGGTTAAAAGAAAGAGAAGCGAAACTAACAGTCCGAGCAGGTACAGAAGGCGTGTTGCAACGGCTCGCAGTTGAACTTGGACAAAGTGTTGTAGCCGGCCAAGAACTTGCTCAAGTTGGTAGTACCAACGACCTTCAAGCACTGGTCAGAGTATCTCAGTCTAAAGCAGAACAAATTCAGGTAGGTCAATTTGCTATGGTCAATACACGCCGCGAACAAGTGCCAGCAAAAGTCACAAGGATCAGCCCGCAAGTACAAGAGGGCACCATTGAAGTTGAGCTCACTTTTGTCAATGGCGTTCCTGATTCTGCGCGTCCAGAACTTAACGTAGATGCGCAAATTAGCACACATCAGTTGAAGAACGCACTGTATGTTGAACGTCCAAGTAACACTCAATCACACAGCCAGCAGACGCTCTTTGTGTTAAACAATGACATCGCAACCCCTCAGATAGTGTCATTTGGTATTGATGCAGGCAAATTCTTGCAAATTGAAAGCGGTGTCACCCCAAATCAACAAATCATACTCTCTGATACAAGTACTTATAAAAACGCTAAACAAGTACGGATCATTCAATAATAAATCATCATTAGGATACGATTATGAAAGAAACTATTTTAACCATGTCAGGGATCACCAAAGTTTTTAGTACCGAAGAAATGGAAACTCACGCATTGCGTGGGATTGACTTGGAAATATATAAGGGTGATTTCGTGTCAATTTGTGGCCCTTCTGGATGTGGTAAATCTACCCTGCTGTCAATTCTTGGTCTGCTAGACATGCCAACAGATGGTAGCTATAAAATTGAAGATCTTGAGGTTAGCCAATTAACTTTAGCGGCTGCTGCACATATTCGAAACGAAAAAATTGGCTTTATCTTTCAGTCATTCAACTTAATTGATGAGCTGACAGTCTACGATAATATCGCGCTGCCATTGCGTTATCGTAAAACCCCGATGAGCAATGCCGATATTGATCACGCTGTAATGAGTTGTCTGACAAAAGTAGATATGGCACACCGCGCAAAACATCGCCCAAACCAGCTCTCAGGCGGGCAACAGCAAAGGATTGCTATTGCCCGTGCACTCGTCGGCAACCCCGCATTACTGCTTGTTGACGAACCTACAGGTAACCTTGACTCAAAAAATGGTGATGCCGTTATGGACATGTTGAAAACGCTAAACCTAGAAGGGACCACATTATGTATGGTGACGCACGACCCTAGATATGCCGATATGGCGACACGCAAACTACACCTTCTAGATGGCAAAATACTGGCCCCTCAATCACACGCTAACGCCAACGCAGTCGTTGACACGTTTTAGTCCATGATGGAAACGAGGAAAGTAATATGCTTGTCAAAGACATGAGTGCCAGTCTGTACTCTCTGAGTAAAGTAAAAGTATTTACCATCACGATTATCTCTACGCTAGCACTCACACTAGGTACGCTCGTGGCGATGTTTAATTTAAACTTTACTATTCTCTCTGCGTCGTTGCCTTACCTCAATGCTGAGCAGCTTTACGTTTCAAAAACAGTGCACTATATCAAGGATAGAGTGGAGTTTGATGATTTCACTCCGATACCTATGCTGCTTGAGATCTATGAAAATGAAAAAACGCCGGAGTCACAAACCGCCCTATTTGGCTACTCCGAAGAAGTGATTAGAAGTAAAGTTGAAACGCCGCAAGTCAATACCACTTACACCACCCCTGAATTTATGCCGATGCTTGGATTTACCTTTCACTTAGGTCGTGGACCGAGCACAGACGAAGGCCTTAACTCAATGCAGCCAGTCGCGGTATTGTCCTATCAAGCTTGGCAAAAATATTATGGTCAAGCAGCCGATATCGTCGGACAATCTATTCAAATAGACCAAGTGAATTTTAAAATCATTGGTGTGCTATCAGAGCAAAATCGCGAACCTGAAATGCTTACTCCGGGCCGTCTGACTGACGTATGGTTGCCTTGGGATTATTATTCATTTCAACGCCGTGATGCTCAACACTGGGGGATCACCTTACTGATCGCACTAATTGGCATATATGGCGTACTTAATTACGGTGTTTCTATGCGTCGCTATGAACTCGGAGTGCGTATAGCAATTGGTGCGTCGCCAAAAAGTATTGTACTGGGATTACTAGGAGAAAATACCAAAGTGATCTGTACGGCTCTTGGATGTGTGACATTTGCAACCGTTGCAGCGATGGCTTGGCTGGCAAGCTCGGAGGTCATGTTTAGTGTCTCCCTGCTTGGATTCGTATTGCCGCTGTCGCTTATCATCGGAATTACCGCTGCAACAACTGTATTAGCAGCCAGCGGGGTTATTACCAAACCCGCATTATACTCGCTGAGAAGTCACTAGCTTCGATAAAATTAACTCCCTGAAGGCAGAGCGTCTCCCTCAAGGCGCCTTGCTTTTTTTATTAAAACACGACCCTGATCCCAGCTATCGGATTAAATTAATTTTTGCTTTGTTGCACTTCATAATCTATACCAATACTCCAAACACTTACTCGAAGATAAAGTGACTATCGCAGAGAATCGCTTGCACCAACATTGCGCACCATAATGAAACATTTACGCACCAAATTAGTGCACCAAGCTAACCCGTAAATTTCCAAAAAGTTAAAAATCAATATTTATCAAAAACTTAAAAACATGGCACAGATCAAGCTTATCTGTGTGCAATTGCAGTACATTGCAGCAAAAAATAACCCAACGAGTCGGAGGACACATGTCACAATCGGTTTTAGATTTTATTAAAGAGCACGACGTAAAATTTGTTGATTTACGTTTCACAGATACAAAAGGTAAAGAACAACACGTATCGATCCCGCATCATCAAGCCGATGAAGACTTCTTTGAAGACGGCAAAATGTTTGATGGCTCATCTATCGCTGGTTGGAAAGGCATCAACGAATCTGACATGGTACTTATGCCTGACGCAGAAAGTGCTAAACTAGACCCATTCGCAGAAGAAACAACCCTTATCGTCCGTTGTGACGTGGTTGAACCAAACACACACCAAGGTTACGAGCGTGACCCACGTTCAGTAGCTAAACGCGCTGAAGAGTTCATGCGTTCAACGGGTATTGCAGACACCGTATTATTCGGTCCAGAGCCAGAGTTCTTCTTGTTTGACGATGTTAAATTTAAAACTGACATGTCTGGCTCAATGTACAAAATCGATGCTGAAGAAGCAGCTTGGAACTCAGACAAGCACTACGAAGGCGGCAACACAGGTCACCGTCCTGGCGTAAAAGGTGGTTACTTCCCAGTAGCACCAGTAGATTCGTCTAATGATTGGCGTGCAGCTACTTGTTTAGTACTTGAAGAAATGGGCCACGTTGTTGAAGCGCACCACCACGAAGTAGCAACTGCTGGTCAAAATGAGATTGCTACTCGCTTTAATACTATGGTGACTAAAGCAGACGAAATCCAAGAGATGAAGTACGTTATCCACAACATGGCTCACCTATACGGTAAGACAGCAACCTTTATGCCTAAGCCAATCGTTGGTGATAACGGGTCAGGCATGCACTGCCACCAATCACTTGCTAAAGACGGCAAGAACATCTTCGCAGGCGACAAGTACGGCGGTCTATCTGAAGAAGCGCTATACTACATTGGTGGTATCATTAAGCATGCTAAAGCAATCAATGCATTCACTAACCCAGCAACAAACTCTTATAAGCGTCTAGTACCAGGGTTTGAAGCGCCAGTTATGCTTGCATACTCAGCACGTAACCGCTCAGCATCAATCCGTATCCCTGTGATCCCATCAGAGAAAGGTCGTCGTATCGAAGTACGCTTCCCAGATCCTGCGGCTAACCCATACCTAGCTTTCGCAGCGCAGTTGATGGCTGGTCTTGACGGTATCCGCAACAAGATCCACCCTGGTGATGCAATGGATAAAGATTTATACGACCTACCAGCGGAAGAAGCAGCAGAAATCCCAACTGTTGCAGCATCACTTGATGAAGCCCTTGCTTCTCTAGATGCTGACCGTGAGTTCTTAACTCAAGGTGGCGTATTCACTGACGACCTAATCGATGCGTACATCACACTTAAGTCGAAAGAAGTTGAAAAATTAAACATGACAACTCACCCAGTTGAGTTCGAAATGTACTATAGCGTTTAATCGCTAACAGACTACTACGCTCAGTACTTCGGTATTGAGCTTGTAGAGCCAAAACTCATTATGCGTTTCTGGCACTCTTAATCATATGTGTTCTCAAGCCCGTAATTACGGGCTTTTTTAATTTAATTTAATTTAATTCAAAAGGTTAAATTAAATATCTCGAATAAATTTATTATCGGAGTTACTCATTTGTAACTCGCAATTCCAACAACACTATACTAAAGTATGAACAGTAGTTTACTGTGGAGAGTTGTGGTGCGTCAGTGGTTTCTTATAATGTCGGTTAGCATGACGCTAGCCCTAACAAGCATTGATGCTGCAGCAGAGTCCAATCCAAAAATCTATCGCTGGAAAGACAAAAACGGTCATTGGGTCTATTCGGACGTCCCGCAGCCTGGTTCGAAAGAAGTCAAACTCAATGCCAATGCCTTAACCATGCCAAGTGTTGATACTAAAATTCTTGAGCAAACGGGCACGACACCAACTATCCAATATACAGCTAAAATCACTTCTCCTGAGCACGAGCAAACTATCCGTGATAATAGCGGCAGCGTATACGTAACAGGCACCATAGAGCCAAGATTTACCCAAGGATTAAGCGTGCAACTCTTTCTCAATGGAACAGCCACAGGGCCAAAACAAAGTAATACTCAGTTTTCTTTGCGGGGCATTGATCGCGGCGAACATTCTGTGGTTATGAAAGTGTTTAATCAAAAAGGTACGTTAGTTGCCCAAAGCGATGCTCATAAGTTCTTTTTGCACCGCAATACCGTGAATAATTAAAATGATATTGCTTACCTACACTGACTTTCAATCAGTAGTTGCAAACACACCATACTCATTCCCTCTGGTATTGAGGAGGCCAAACTCGACATTTCATTGTGTTCAATCCACAACCTTTGCTCACCAACCTGAACTTGATAGTAGGCCTCAGCCTTTGTTCGCAATAAATATTTATCTCGCCAGTTAGGTTGGACGACCCGCATCCTACCTGTAAGGGTGGTTTTCTCGCTATTCATAGACCGATGTAAATTAGCGATTTGAGGAGGGAAGCAGTCAATCTGTTCGGTAACGTACTTAGCGCTTTGAAAGTCACAACCGCTCATGCAGAACGCGACAAAAAGGCTCCCCCCGCAAACGCGAGCTAGATGTATTTTTTGAAACAAAGCATTAATAATGTGGGCACCTTAGAGTTGGCATGCTTTATTAATAACAAGTTTAGGATACGAGTTCGAAAACCCCTAGTTTCTGAGCTTAGGTAATAATTTACTTCAATGGATGCAAAGCTATGCTATTCTCATTGCACCACATTGGTGCACGGTGAACATATATGGATCAACATAACTCGATTGACTTGGATAAAGTTTGGCAATCTCTCTCAACCGCGATTTTAGTGCTCGATCAAAATTTATTGATCCACTATGCCAATTACAGCAGTAGTGAACTGCTGGGACTAAGCACTAAACGGCTTGTTGGACTGGCAATTGATAGTGTGTTTAATCATCATCATATAGACCTGCCACGGCTCTCTAAATACGTGTTACAAGATGGCGTAGACTGCCAGCAACACAGGGTAGACGTGGTATTTGTAGATAATCGTGTCGCGACACTAAGTCTGCATGCCAGACGAGTTTACCTTGCAGAAAAGGCGTATATTTTAGTGGAATGTCGCCGTGTTGATGATGCCCTGCGTTATGACCAAGCATCCAATCAAATGCACCAATTTCAGGCAGCTCGAAACCTCATTCGCGGTCTTGCCCATGAAATAAAAAATCCACTTGGTGGGATCCGCGGTGCGGCGCAATTATTGCAGTACGAAACTGATCAACAAGAACGGGAAGAATGTGCCACGCTCATTATTGAGCAAGCAGATAGATTGCGCGAGTTGGTAGATAGATTGCTTGGACCCAATCAGTTACCACAAAAAGAGCCGTGTAATATCCATCAGGCGTTAGAATCGGTGATTAAGTTAACCACCTTGGAGCGTGATGCGGATATCACCTTGGTAAAAGATTATGATCCCAGTATTCCGGCCATCGTGATAGATCAAGCCAAAATTCAGCAGGTTCTGCTGAATATGCTGCGCAATGCTCAACAAGCACTACAACATGACGGTACGATCACCATAACAACGCGCATTAAACACCGTCTTCATCATGGTGAGCGACTATTGAAAAAAGCTTTACTCATCCGTATCAGCGACAACGGTCCGGGGATCGCCGATGAGGTAAAAGAGACATTGTTCTTTCCGATGATCACAAATAAAGAAGGAGGCTCTGGACTTGGGCTCTCTATCGCACAAACTTTGGTAGAGCAACACCAAGGGTTTATCGAATGCGATAGTTGGCCAGGACACACTGAGTTCAGTATCTACCTTCCCTTTGACAACACCGAAACAGGAAACGTGCAATGAAATCAGTTTGGTTAGTCGATGATGACGCTTCAATCCGATTTGTTTTAGAAAAGGCATTAAAGCGAGCTGAGTTTGAAACCGAGAGCTTCGCCAGTGGTCAAGATGTATTGACGGCGCTTGAATATGAGCAACCTGCGGTGCTTATCTCAGATGTACGTATGCCTGGTATCGATGGCATGGCCTTACTAGATAAAATAGCAGGGCTCTACCCTAACCTGCCGGTGATCATTATGACCGCGCACTCGGACTTAGACTCTGCGGTCAACGCATTTAAAAAAGGGGCGTTTGAATACCTCGCCAAACCTTTCGACTTAAACGAGGCCGTTTCCCTTGTACAACGTGCATTTCGTGCAGGCCAGCAAACTAAAAAGCAAAAGCGCCACAGTGAAAAAGCCAATAGCCCCGACATTATTGGTGAAGCCCCGGCGATGCAGGAGGTGTTCCGCGCCATTGGTAAACTTTCCGCTTCAAGCATGAGTGTATTGATTAACGGCGAATCGGGCACGGGTAAAGAGCTTGTGGCAGGCGCGCTGCACAATCACAGCCCGCGCAAAGACGCTTCTTTTATTGCGCTCAATATGGCCGCCATCCCCAAAGATCTCGTTGAGTCTGAGTTGTTCGGCCATGAAAAAGGCGCTTTTACTGGTGCTGACAGTATGCGCCGTGGCCGCTTTGAGCAAGCCGACGGTGGCACCTTATTTTTAGATGAGATCGGTGATATGCCACTGGACGTACAAACTCGGCTATTGCGCGTACTCGCCGATGGTGAGTTTTATCGGGTTGGTGGTCACAACAGCGTGAAAGTCGATGTCCGTATTGTCGCGGCTACCCATCAAGACTTAGAGACACTGGTCAAGCAAGGTAAATTTCGTGAAGACTTGTTTCACCGTCTAAATGTAGTCAGGTTAAAACTACCAGCCTTACGTGAACGCCCTGAAGATATCGCCGCACTGTGCGATCACTTTCTTGCAAAAAGCGCAAAGGAGCTAAAAGCCGAGCCAAAAATCATCTCCAAACATGCCCTGCAAAAAATGCAAGCGTATCATTGGCCAGGCAACGTTAGACAACTGGAAAACACCTGCCGTTGGTTAACGGTAATGGCGCCGGGCGAACTTGTTACCCCAGCGGATCTGCCCGAAGAGCTAGAAAAACCACAACAGATTGACGCCTTAGAGCATGGCAATTGGCTGGACGCATTCCAAACTTGGTTAGACTCAGAGTTACGTAAAGGAAAAGACCATATTTGGCCCGATGTACAGGCACAATTAGAAACACGACTGATCAAATCCGCACTCAATGCCTGCCATGGTCATAAGCAAGATGCGGCGTTAAAGATAGGTTGGGGGCGCAATACGTTGACCAGAAAGCTAAAAGAGAGAAATATTCAAGATTAGACGACAAGCTGAGTATTATGACTCAGCTTTTCCCCTACCACTCCAGTTCCCAAAATGAATAATATCTGATTGAAAATCACACAAACAACCAGTAGCTTGGACTATGCCGTATCTTGTGACTCGGCATAACTTACATTTTGTAAAGGAATCGCTATGAAAATTACATTGAATAAAAAACCACTAAAACATTTATCTAACAGCAAGAAGCTAGCAAATGAGCTTACACCGCAAGCTGCTGGTGGTTATGATGTTACCTCACCACACAATAAAGGCTGTATCAGCTATCAGGGGATGACATGCCCTACTTCGCCGTACGATCCCGCTTGCTAGAATGATTTAACTCATGTCGCTTATCGTTATATACCAATCCACATAAATAGTTGGCGACATAATCAAGTAGATTGGTGTAAGCGACAATAAAAAATCATTGCTCTAATCAAAAAAAGTCGCCACTATTTAATAAAGACAATGTACTAACTTATGTAAGCCTGTGAAACTGCTTGAAAATGTCCCACTGTTTAAACAACTAGAGATCATCAATCGCTTAGCGTTTTTTAAAGAATTTACGCTTGCCGAGCGCCAGGTGTTACTCGAGTCTTTTGGTCACTTATATCTGGTGCAGCAAGAGCGTCACGCCTTCAAACGTTTTGAAAAAGACAATCGCCTGTATATTGTGTTAAGCGGTGAATTTTTGATTTTTAAACAAGATGCGGCCCATGATTTAGGTAAGGTTGGTCCTGGTGAATTTTTAGGTGAAGGCGCATTTATCACTAACCGAGAACGCAGTACTAGCGCACAAGCGTTAAAAGACAGCATTATATTGGCAATAGCCCCAGATGCACTAACACGCTTGCCCAATGTGATCCGGGAAAAAATCAAAGACAAGCTTATTGAAGGTATGAGCCATCGCATTGCTAAGCTCAATGCATTTATTGAAGGTGTAACTGACTAAGTAAAGTAGCCCAAGCAAAACATAAAAGAATGGCACTACACCAAAGCAGCTTGTCTTGCCCGCTGTGATTTGTAATCCACTTTGACTTTGAAATGACATACTGAATAAGCATCATCAGCGGGATAGTAAAGCAGATAAATCCGTAAAAGAGATAACTTAGTGTTGCCGTCCACCAGAAGTGTGGACTCGTTAAGTCCGTTTCATTGACCATACCAACCATGGGGACAGGAAACTGATATACATAAATAAATATCAGTGATAGAAGCCAACAAAACAGAGGAATAATAGTAATTCGTATCACGCCACCAGTAGTCCTTTCCACAATTTCCTCCAGCTAATGTAATACATATAATTAAAGTATACTATTAAAAAGCTGTATCGAAACAGAAGTAAAGTTACAAGAGAACCTGATTGTTGCGAGAAGAAATGGGAGCCGTAGCTCCCACTTTTTATTATGCTAATAGCTCACTGAATGCATCAAACAAGCTATCTAGTTCTTCTATGGTGTTGTAATGCATACAACCGATGCGAACAACCCCACCTTTATCCATGACCCCTAGCTGCTCGCAAAGCCCTTGGGCGTAGAAATTGCCATCCCATACGCACATGTGCTTTTTACCTAAGAATTCCGACACGGTACGTGGCTCGATGCCATCAAATATCAAAGCAAACGTTGGTGTACGCTCAGCAAGTCGCTCACGTGACTCGATACCAAAAAGTTTAATCTTTTTAAATTCGGCTAAACGCGTTAAAAAGTGTTGGCTAAGCTGCATCTCATGCGCTTTTGTGCGTGCAAACGCCTCAACCAGTTTCTCACGGCGTGGGGTATCTGCACTCATCTCGCTTAGTGAAGCAATGTAGTCAATCGCCGCAACAACACCCGCTAGCCCTTCGAAACTCTGCGTACCAGTTTCCCAGCGGCCTGGAATAATGTCTTTTGCCGGCTCCACCTTGTACGGAGTAAAACCTTCTAAATGCTCACGCTTACCATACACAATGCCGACATGCGGACCAAAGAACTTATAGGCAGAGCACGCAAGGAAGTCGCAATCCAAACCTTGTACATCGATTAGCTCATGAGGTGCATAATGCACAGCATCAACATATACCAATGCACCAACTTGGTGTGCAAGCTCCACAATACGCTGAATATCGTTGATTGAACCCGTGGTATTTGATGCATAAGTCACAGCGACTAACTTGGTATTGTTATTTAACAATGACTCGAAGTGTGCAAGATCAAGCGTGCAATCGGTTTCATTAACACGCACCGCATGCACCGTCGCACCTTTATCTTCGGCGGCTTGACGCCATGAAGAAACGTTTGAATAGTGATCGGCATTGGTCACAATGACTTCATCACCCGCTTGCCATTCGCGAGATAGTGCACGGCTAAAGCTAAAGGTTAAGCTGGTCATGTTGGCACCAAATACAATTTGATCTGCACTTGGCGCATTGAGTAAATCCGCAACCGCTTGGCGCGCTTCACTCATCAAACTGACGGTCTTATCGCTCGAGAAAAATGCCCCACCTAAGTTAGAGTTAAAATAACCAAGGTAAGCAGACATCGCGCTCAACACGGACTGCGGGACTTGAGAGCCACCCGGGCCATCAAGGAAAATTGGCGCGGTTCCACCAATACTTTGCATAAGCGCAGGGAACTGACGACGCACTTGATTTAAATCCATACTACCCTCTTAGGCTGTAAATACGAAGCAGTCTAGATAACCAACTTGCTCGGCATCTAGCTTGTTCATCGGTGTTGCGTTATGCCACACTTCACGGTCATTCACCAGTGCAAATAAACCATCTTTGATTTCCATTTTGAAACAGGGCTCAGCTTCTTTGTGCTCATAAACCAATAGCTCACCACCGGCGATATTTTCGTGAGAAACACCGCAAACACACACATGGTCAAAACCATCTTGGTGCACACCTTCAGGCGCAGGAGGGGTATCGCTTTCAATCGCTAACATGCGAAACTGATGCACTTCTATGCTGGTATCGTCTGCAATTCCTGTCATGGCTTTGAATTCAGCAAGCATATGCTTAAAGCCATCGGTGTTTAACATGTCCGGCTCAAGGTTTTCGTAAACACGCTCAATATTACCTTGGAAAGTATTAATTGAATCGTCTTGAACGAAAGCCTTAGTCGGCTGCAATGTCACTTCGCCGCCAGTGAATTTAACCACAGAATAACGGCGCTTTCTGAATGCACCGTCGGCATAAGGGTTATCTGGAAGTTGATTGAAAAAAGGCTTAACTGCGTCGATATGTGACTGCGGTAAAAAGCGTAGTTGTAATAAATTCTGGTTGTTTACTGTTGTCATGATCCTCTCGCCCATTGATGAGAATTTGCCGACAATTCTAATAAAACCAGAGAAAATTACTGTTTAAAAAAACGGGATTTTAACAACCAAAACGCAATAAAAACCCACTTATAGCCACTTTAATAGATTACTTATCTAGGTTTAAAATAATGCTTGATAACACCATTTAACTTGAGTGCTTTATGTGCATAAAAAAAGCCAGCATGCGCTGACTTTTCTCTTTCAATGTATTCTAGAGCGAGTGATTAAACCGCTTGTTGAATGATCACTGAGTCTGCCTTTTTAGTGTACTGAGGCATCTTGTGGAAGTTCAAGTAACGGTACGTGTCCGCAGCCGTTGCATTGATCTTCTCAGCATACTCTTGATATTCAGCAGGCGTTGGTAGTTTGCCAAGAATAGCAGCTACCGCTGCAAGCTCTGCTGATGCAAGGAATACGTTTGCACCTGTACCTAAACGGTTAGGAAAGTTACGAGTCGAGGTAGAAACAACCGTTGCTTTATCAGCAACACGTGCCTGGTTACCCATACATAGTGAACATCCAGGAGTTTCGATACGTGCACCTACACGACCGTAAATACCGTAGTAACCTTCGTCAGTTAACTGATCGCGGTCCATCTTCGTTGGTGGAGCAACCCATAGTTGCGTTGGTAGACGACCACCGAAGTTATCCAGTAGTTTACCAGCTGCACGGAAGTGACCGATGTTAGTCATACAAGAACCAATGAACACTTCGTCGATCTTTTCACCTGTTACCGCTGAAAGTAGACGTGCGTCATCAGGGTCATTCGGTGCACAAAGGATTGGCTCTTTGATATCAGCAAGATCAATCTCAATGGTATGCGCGTATTCTGCATCCGCGTCAGCAGTCATTAGCTCAGGGTTTGCTAGCCACTCTTCCATCTTAGTGATACGACGCTCAATAGTACGTACATCACCATAGCCTTCAGAGATCATCCACTTAAGCATCACGATGTTAGAGTTTAGGTACTCTTCGATAGACGCTTGTGAAAGCTTAACGGTACAACCTGCCGCACTACGCTCTGCAGACGCGTCAGATAGTTCGAACGCTTGCTCAACTGTTAGGTGCTCAACACCTTCGATCTCAAGGATACGACCAGAGAATTCGTTGATCTTGCCTTTTTTCTCAACCGTCAATAAACCTTGCTGGATTGCATAGTAAGGGATAGCGTGTACTAGGTCACGTAATGTGATACCCGGCTGCATTTCACCTTTAAAACGAACAAGGATTGACTCAGGCATATCCAACGGCATTACACCCGTTGCCGCTGCGAATGCTACCGCACCTGAACCTGCAGGGAATGAAATACCTAGCGGGAAACGAGTATGTGAGTCACCACCTGTACCTACTGTATCAGGTAATAGCATACGGTTTAGCCACGAGTGAATAACACCGTCACCTGGACGTAACGATACACCGCCACGGTTCATGATGAAATCAGGAAGTGTGTGGTGTGTGTTTACGTCGATTGGCTTAGGATAAGCTGATGTGTGGCAGAATGACTGCATTGTCAAGTCAGCAGAGAAGCCAAGACAAGCAAGATCTTTAAGCTCATCACGCGTCATAGGACCCGTGGTATCCTGAGAACCTACCGTTGTCATTGTTGGCTCACAGTATTGGCCTGGGCGTACGCCTGCCATGTTACATGCTTTACCAACCATCTTCTGTGCAAGCGTAAAGCCTTTACCAGAATCAGCCACTAACTTAGGCTTACGGAAGATATCTTCAGCTTCAAGACCAAGAGACGTACGAGCTTTGTCTGTCAGGCCACGACCGATGATCAGAGGAATACGGCCGCCAGCACGCACTTCATCTAGAATTACGTCTGATTTCAGTGAGAACGTTGAAATAACTTCGTCAGTACCGTGACGCTTAACCACACCTTCGTAAGGGAAGATGTCGATTTGGTCGCCCATGTTTAGTTCGTCAACTGGAAGCTCAATCGGTAATGCACCAGAATCTTCCATAGTGTTGAAGAATATAGGCGCAATCTTGCCACCTAGACACACACCGCCAACGCGCTTGTTTGGTACGAATGGAATGTCATCACCCATGAACCAAAGTACAGAGTTAGTTGCAGATTTACGAGATGAACCCGTACCAACAACGTCACCTACGTACGCTAGCGGTAAACCTTTACCATTAAGCGCTTCAAGTTGTGCAATTGGACCTACTTCCCCAGGCTTATCAGGGTTGATACCATCACGCTCGTTTTTAAGCATAGCCAACGCGTGTAATGGGATATCAGGACGAGACCAAGCATCTGGTGCTGGAGACAAGTCGTCCGTATTTGTTTCGCCAGTTACTTTAAATACAGTCACTGAAATCTTGTCTGCAACGGCTGGCTTCTCAAGGAACCATTCTGCGTTTGCCCATGACTCAATCACTTGCTTAGCAAACTCATTGCCCGCTTTTGCTTTTTCTTCTACATCGTAGAATGCGTCAAACATCAGTAGCGTGTGAGACAAACCTTTAGCAACGATAGGTGCAAGTGCTGCGTCGTCTAGCAGGTCGATCATCGGCGCGATGTTGTAACCACCAAGCATAGTGCCAAGTAGTTCAGCTGCATACTCTCTTGAAATGAGCGGTGATTCCGCTTCGCCTTTCGCTACTGCAGCCAAAAAGCCTGCTTTTACGTAAGCGGCATCATCTACACCTGGCGGTACACGGTTGATAAATAGATCAACGATGAACTCTTCTTCACCTGCAGGTGGAGTTTTTAGTAATTCGATAAGGTCAGCAGTTTGCTGCGCGTCTAACGGCTTAGGCACGATACCTTGCGCGGCACGCTCTTCTACGTGTTTACGATATTCTTGAAGCACAATATTGCCCTCTTGGTGACGTGGACAGACAAGTAAATGATCTGGCTGCGATTATTGATGCAATCGGCTGAACCATTCCCTTGACCATAAAATATAATGAACAATTATAAGGTCTTTGAGTATAGATGAAAATCTTGCATGCGATACCTCGCCTTATAGTCACTATAAATACAATGAATAAGCATGTGGAAACAAGTATATTTTGATGAATATTAGTCAAACGAGAATCATTTTAATTTTGCGAAAAGGTATGCTTGATGGGATCAAAAAAGGCTCCTGAAGGAGCCTTTCAGACTGTTGAAAAAGGGCTGGACACAGATCTAGCCCTTTGATCTAATAAGCGTAGTGAGTTTAGGGAGTTCACCATGCTTAAAGACAAAACCCCTCAGCAATATGAACTAGAAATGGTCGCTATCGACCAATTGGTTCCAAAAGACCATTTAGTTCGCCTGATTGACCTTGCGATTGATTTCGAATTCATCCGCGATGAAGTCACCCATCTCTACTGTAAAAACAATGGTCGCCCAGCGGTTGACCCAGTGCGAATGTTCAAGATTTTATTTCTTGGATACCTGTTTGGCATTCAAAGCGAGCGTCGCTTGATTAAGGAAATCCAAGTCAATGTCGCATATCGTTGGTTTTTAGGTATGGGACTAGCTGAAGATGTCATCCACCACTCGACGCTAAGCCAAAACCGCATAAAGCGCTTTAAAGACAGCAACATTTATCAATCCATCTTCGATAACATTGTCCGCCAAGCGATGAAGCAAAAACTCATAGGTGGCTATAGCTTATTTGCTGACAGTACACACCTCAAAGCCAATGCCAATAAAAAGCGCTATGACATAGAAGACTTAAAAGTCAGTCCTTCAGTGTATGTAGAGCAATTGAACGAAGCGGTACTGCAAGACCGGGAGGATGAAGGAAAAAAGCCCCTGAAGTGTAAGGAAGAAACACCTTGCACAAAACCAACCAAAGTCAGCCGCACCGACCCAGATAGCGGGTTTATGGTACGGGATGAAAAGCCAAAAGGGTTCTTCTATCTAGACCATCGAATTGTGGATGGTAAACACGGCATTATTGTTGACACACACGCCACCGCAGGCAATGTCCATGACTCACAACCTATTATCTGTCGACTCGACAGAGCGCTCGATACCTTTGAGATAAACCCTATCGCGGTTGGGCTAGATGCAGGCTATTTTACCGCCGCGGTATGCCACAATCTGGAAGAAAGGCAATTAGTTGGCGTGCTGGGATACCGAAGACCAAATAAAAAGAAAGGCTACTTCGCCAAACGTGAGTATCAATATCAAGCCGATACAGATACTTACCTGTGCCCGCAAGGTGAAACTCTAATCTACAAAACAACAAGCCGAACAGGCTATCGTCACTATCATTCCGACTCAAGAAAATGTGGACGCTGTCCAGTCAGAAATCAATGCACAGCCAGTAAAAATCAAACCAAAGTTATAACGCGGCATGTTTGGCAATCAAGCGTAGAAAACGCCAATGCGATTAGGCTGAGCGACTGGGGTAAAAAGCTCTATCGACGACGAGCCGAAACGGTGGAAAGAAGCTTCGCTGATGCGAAACAACATCATGGACATCGCTACTGCAGATATAGAGGCCTGCCAAAAGTGACCGCGCAGTGCTTGTTAGCAGCGGCATGTCAAAATATGAAGAAAATGGCGCTCATGGCTGCACACTAGCAAAAAACCTCGAAAACTCCCCCCTAAAAGCCCTCAAAACGACCTTGGACACACCAAATCATAATAATTAGCCTAGCCAACACAAAAAAACCAACGCTGAAACTTACGGCAGAGAAAACTGCTCCAACAACTGGGAAAAATAAACCCCGCTTAAAAAAGCGGGGTTTATCATCAATCTGAAAGGCTCCTGAAGGAGCCTTTTTGCATAAGTTAAGTAAAAATTAACGCTTAACTTTTACTTTCTCTTTAGAGGAAACGTGCGCTTCCACGCGACGGTTTTCAGCGTGCGCTTCAAGCGTGTTTGCTGGGTTTTTCAAACGCTCTTCACCGTAACCAACCGTGGTAATACGCATTGAATCTACACCCATATCAACGAGTTTTTCAGCAACGTTTTTCGCACGGCGCTCAGAAAGCTTTTGGTTGTAATCAGCATCACCCACAGCCGACGCGTGACCTTCAATCACAACATCTGCATTCTTATGTTCTTGCAGGAACTTAGCAACCGCGTTGATATCATCAACATATTGCTGTGAGAAAGAAGCATCGTCATGCGGGAAACGAACTAGTAGGCTTACTTTGTCTTCTTTAGTCTCGTACAAAGTACAACCAGACGCATCAACAGCATCCGTCATTGGTGTATTAGCACATTTGTCTTCGCTATCCACAACACCGTCTTTGTCACTGTCTTGTGGTGCTTCTGCAACTACAGGTGCTGGGGCTGGGGCAACCTCTTCCGACTTACCAGCGCTACCAAACGAGTAGTTAATACCGATTTTACCACCAACATCAGTAAAACCAGCTTCTAGGCCTTGGTAAACTGCCGCTTCTGCATTCACGAACAAGTGATCGGTGAAGTAATGACGAACACCAGCACCTACGTTAGCAAAGGTGTTATCTGAGATTACATCTAGGTTCATCTTCTTGATACCCACTAGACCATAGAATGGACCACCATCAAAATGATACAAACCGTCGATACCGTAACGCTCTGCATCTAGTGAACCATTGCTGATACCACCAAGGTCAAAGTCCATATCTGCATATTCGATACGACCACTCCAGAATTTGTCAAAACGGTAGCCGATTTCAGCGCCCCAACCTGTAGAGTCTTCTACATCTAGACCAGCCATATCGCGGTGATTTTGCCAGTCAGCATCATAGTAATCACCGAATACACCAAGATATACACCTTCTGTAGGCTCAGTAGTATTTGCATTTGCATTGGCTGTTACTGCCATCGCAACTAGTAAGCTCAAAGTTTTAATTTTCATCATTCCTTCCCATCTCTGTTAGTTTACGCATTGAGTATCGACTCGGATAGTCTATCAGAAAATGCGTCTACCGATTACGTTGCATAGATAATATTAGCTCGTCTATTAATGTTTACTTAACGTTACATAAGGAATTTTTGCTATTTATGAATTAATTTTGATGACCAAATAGGATTTGATACAGACCTTGCTCCTTTAACAAATCCTTATGTTCTCCATACTGGGACACTTCACCATCATCTAAAACATAAATTAAGTCGGCTTGTTTTATTGCGCTCAATCGATGTGCAATAATCAAAGTCGTTCTATCAGCCAAAAACGCTTGCAAATTGCGATGAATTTTTGCCTCAGTCTCAATATCAAGTGCCGAGGTTGCTTCATCCAACACCACCACTTTAGGATCAGCAACAACCATTCTAGCAATAGCCAACCTTTGCTTCTGTCCTCCAGACAATTTAATCCCGTTGCGACCGACTTGCGCATCTAATTTGTCGGCCAGAGCAAGTACGGTATCGGCTAGCTCTGCAACTCGGAGTGCCTGCCAAAGTAATTGGTCAGATACCTCTCGCCCCATTGCTAGGTTTTCACGGATGCTGGTATTAAAGAGTATCGGCTGCTGCAGTACGGTCACTATATTATCTCGCACTGCTTCATAACCAATTTGCTCTACTGGCGTGTCATTTATATGAATCTCGCCACTTTGCTTTTCATACAATCCCAAAAGCAATTGCACCAAAGTAGATTTACCACCTCCGGACACCGCTACTAATGCTACTTTCTTCCCTGCTGGAATATGCAAAGACACCTGCTTGAGCACGGGTTGCTCTGCAACGTAAGCGAAGTCTATATTGGCAAATTTGATATCAACCTGAGATGAATCAAAGACGGTTTTTGTAGCGGGATATTGTGCTTCTGTCGCAAAGTTAAAAACCTGGTTTAACCTACCAAGCGCCGCCGAGGCGCCATAGTAAGCATATTGAATACCAAGAATTTCCTGCACGGGTCCCATCATGAACCAAAGGTAACCAAATACCGCAAATATTTGGCCGACCGTTAAATCAGAAAACACCACCATAAACATAGCGACAGCACGGAAAAACTCGAACCCCACCAAAAACACGGTAAAGCTTAAGCGGTTAACCGCGTCCGTTTTCCATTGTGACTGTACCGCGTAATGTTTGAGATCTTTGGCGGCTACTTTAACCTGTGCAAAGTAGTTACCCTCTCGACGAACGGCTTTTAGCTGAGAAATAGCATCTAGCGTCTCGACTAGTGAAGTTTGCAGTGCCTCAAATGCAGCATTCTCTTCCTTTTTCAGCTCTTTAACATGTTTGCCAAACTGCCGAGAAAAATAGATGACCGCCGGATTGAGCAACAGGATCACCAACCCCAACATCCAATCAATCCAAAGCAAAATCGCCGCAGTGCCAATGATTGTGAGTAAACCGATTAAAAATCGTGACAAAGTTTGGCTGATAAATTTATCCAAGGTTTCCACATCGGTAATACAGCGAGAGCTAATTGCTGCACCACCTTGGCTTTCGTACTCCTTAAGTTGAACTTTAGGTAAATGCGTAAGTAAGCGCTCACGGATTTGATAACTAATGTCCTTGCCAATAATAGTAAACTGGCGTGACTGCATCACCCCTAACACCAAACTGGCCAAGCGCATCGCTATCACAGCAAATAAAATGACCACGATATAGCCACTGGGGCCATGCCATTGCTCGGGTAATACTGAGTTCATCCAAGCCACCGCTCTGCCGGGTGCGTCTAGTAAGACTTCATCTACCAGCAACGGCATCATCAAAGGGATAGGGACACTCACCAACGCGGCAAATAAGGCGATGATATGCGCCTTTATAAGCGGCCGTTTGTGCTCAAGGACTTTACGTTTAATTTCTTGCCAAGAAAGCTGCTGCTCTGCCATTTAGGTTCCACAAAAAGTTTGATAGTGGGCCGGTGTAGACGCGCTGGTCCACGATTCAGGATAATCTTTGTAATCATAGGGCGACGTCAACGCCGTTAGCCAATCCTCTAGCGTTTGACTCATGCCTTGCTGATTAAACAGCGCAATCTCAGCCTCCACCAACGCATTACGAGGGATAAGTATTGGGTTAGCTTGACTCATCAAGTTAGCCGCAACATCATCGGGAGCTCGCCTTTGTGCCCACTGCTGCTGCCAGCTCTCCAATTCCGTTGGCACTGATAAGGCTTTGTTTGGGTGACCAAGCAAAATATTGGTTAGTGCCGCAAAAGTATTGGTAAAGTCTAGTTCATGCTCCGTCATCAACTTGAGTAAATCACTAAGCAGAATATCGTCTGCGTCGTTCCACTCATCAATACCAAGCTTAGCCGCCCACATATCTTTGTACTTGCGATTAAACGATTCAGAAAACTCCGCTAAAATTTGACTAAATGCTTCAACTCCCGCTTGCTCATCTTGCCACAACACCAATAAGGCCTCGGCAAGTCGAGCACAGTTCCAATTCATGATGTTTGGCTGATTCCCAAACGCATAGCGGCCTTGGCGGTCGATAGAGCTAAACACGGCGTTAAAATCAAACTTTTCCATCATCGCGCAAGGGCCAAAGTCTATCGTTTCGCCACTGAGCAAAATATTGTCGGTATTCATCACGCCATGAATAAAGCCTACCCGCATCCACTCGACGACTAAGTCAACTAACTGTTCACACACTTCACGAAACAATTCGAGTACATCCTGTTCGGTCTCAACTTTAAATCCCTCAAATAATTGCTCGCCCAGCAAGTTAAGCAGGCTCCATAGCTCATCTTTATTTTGCTGTGTAGCCAGATATTGCAAAGTACCGATGCGGATATGACTTTTTGCCACACGACATACGACCGCGCCAGGTACTTCACCTTGGCGATAAACATGGTGTCCAGTGGTTACAACAGCAAGGCATTCCGTAGTTGGAACACCCAAGCCAACCATAGCTTGGCTCATGATGAACTCGCGTACTGCAGGCCCTAGCGCACAAAAACCATCACCGCCTCGAGAAAATCGCGTCGCTCCAGAGCCTTTCAAGTGCAGGTCGTATTGACGTCCGTCATCAAGTTTCACCCCACCAATTAAATGCGCTCGGCCATCACCAAGTAACGGGTTAAATTGCCCAAACTGATGACCACTGTAGGCTAAGCTCGTAGGTTCAATATCACCTAATGGACGCTGGCCGCATAATAGCTCAGCAAGCCCTGCTGTGTCGTATTCCTCTAGCTCAAGCTGATGTAGCAACGGCGTATTGGATAGTAGTAATGTGGGCTGATTAAATCTCGCAGGTTGCTCCTTAAAGAGCAAAGCAGAGCCTTGATAGGGCTGAAAAAATACCATGCGGTCATCTCCATTTTTAGCGCGTTTCACTAGCGAATATTATCACCAACGCTCATTGACACAATTTGACTTAACTCTTGTAGACTAAGCCCGCTATATTGATGCATTTCATTGAAAAACTGCTGCGCCGCTTGCAGTGACTTCTGACTTTGTAAGCCACCGTCTATGATCTCCTCTGCACGCAGTACCGTTTCGACATCTTTACTCAGTAAAAACGTATCTTTACCTAACACACGAAGCGCGTAAGGGCCGGTATTCCCACCGAGTCTCGAGCCATGCTTTTTTAAGTACAGCCACAAACCAACAATATTGTCTTCAGGCCAGTTTGCGACGAATTCACTAAAGCGGCCATGCTGTTGTTGCACTTCAAAAATCATATGGCAATTGTCAGCAATACTTTTTACCTTTTGAGCATTACGAATGATCCGTTCATCCTGACCACGTTGCTCGTACATTTCTGGAGACATCATTAACAGCTTCTCAATTGAGAATTGCCAAAATACTTCTCTAAAACCGTCCCACTTATTATCAACCACCGCCCAATAAAACCCGCTTTGGAATATCTTGCGCGTAAATTCTTCTAGCCATTGATCATCACTTAATGCCAATAGCGATTCCGTGCTCAAGGGTTGATTAAGCTTAGCTTTTAGCGCCGCCTCAGAGCCTTTACGCTCGGCAGCCCTATGATAAATTTTTTCGAATACTTTCATGCTCATGACCGAGTTTGCTTGATATTATTTACAGGGTAACTGATCTCGCCTGAGCTCGGAATAGTAACCTGTTCTCTAACGGTGGTTTTTCCTTACGGCGACCTGAGCCAGCCATTAATGTGAGAGGTTTGATGAAATCTTAATGAAGGGCTACGCCTAGCCGCGTTACTCACTGCGGCTAGGTTGATGTTTCGTGTATAAAGAAATCTAATTAGGCTAATACATGAGTTTGAGTTACTGGGAGTTGGGTGACTTCGGTTAGGCAGCCATTTTCCATTTTTAATAACCTGTCAGCCAATGAGAAGTATTTATCATCATGGGTGATCACCAAAATCGTTTTTCCTTTGTTTCTTAATTCAGGCAGAAGCTCTCGATAAAATACATCTTTAAAGACCGGGTCTTGGTCCGCTGCCCACTCATCAAAGAGATAAAATGGCCTATCTTCAAGGTAGGCAACAACTAATGCAAGACGCTTTCGCTGGCCTTGTGATAGACGTTGTGTTGTGAAGCGGCCCGATTCAATACTCACTTTATGGTGTAAATTAAGCTTGCGAATTAGCTCATTCCCTTTTCGCTCCAGCTGATCGCAAGGCACATTTAACAAACGATCGAATAAGTAATAATCACCAAACACCGTACTAAAAAGCTGGCGATAAGCATCTAATCCAGCGCCGCTAATCGGCTGGTTATCTACTACGATCTCTCCTTCGTCTGCTTCATACAAACCGCACAGCACTTTAGCGAAGGTTGTTTTGCCACTACCATTGCCACCAACAAGATAAATGAGTTCGCCTTGCTTAAACTCAAGATCTATTGGTTTCAGTGAAAATATATCGTCGCTTTGCTCGTGATAGTAACGGTGACACAGTGCGTGTAATTGGATACTGTTAAACTGCTTAAAAACTTGCACACTATTTCCATCATCACTCATCAACTCATCGGTTAATGTTTTGATGGTATTCGCTGAGGCTTGCGCGGCGAAAGCTCTGGGTATATTTGCCAGTAAGGTTTCTAATGGCGTTAGCATATAGAGAAATAACAGTGCAAAGCCAGACATAATGCGCTGACTCTCTTCACCAGTTTGCTGAGATAAAAAATATAACGCCCCACCAATGAAGGTAAAAATCAAAAAGCCACCCCAAGAGGAGGCCATATGCAGAATAGAAACGCCCTCAATACGTTCTTTTCTTAAGGCGTCTATAGCGGGATGCAGTACCTCTAACTTGAAGAACGCTCGCTTACTGCGATTTAGTTTAAGCTCTTTGATGCCGTCAGTGATCGCATCAAATTGTTGAAAAAGGCCATCTTGCATCGCAGCAGCGTTCGCTATTTTTTTAAAAGCAACATTGTTTGCAAAACTATAGCTCACCGAACCTAAAACCAAGGTCAGTAATGCAAAAAGAAATATTAACCAGTCTAACCAAGCCATATATACGAAAGCACCAAGTACTATCATGGCATTCGTCAATATACCCGGCATACTCATGAAAAACCCTGCCACCTTTAAACTATGCTCTGTTAAGCAAGATTTGATCTTCGCGTCTCCCTGTAACTCTATGTGACTAATTTTTGCTTCTATCGTTTTATCAGCAACCAGTTTTCTTAACTCGGCTTGGCTATGCTCACTCAACTGTTCAGCAACTAATTTAGAAATTAGCTGTACCACGACCCCTGATATTGCCAGCGCCGCAAAAACCCAAAAGAACTCTGTCTGACGCTCGCCTTTAGCATTTATTATTTCGTTAATAAGTGCCACCAGTGAAACACTAATAATGCCGAATACAACGCTGCTCAGCGCAGTGGCCACAAAGCGTTGCCAAGTCTTTTTTATCAGAAAAACTAACACGATTTCTCCCAAGGATGATCAAATCCCTTACAGGACGACTTTGAACTAAAAAAATTCACTTGGATCGCGTCTTATATTAAAAACTCAACAACCTTGACTATGTTGCCAATTCTTAAACCTTATCTGTCACCACCGCTTGATAACTATGCTAGAGGTGTTGCACTTATTTCTGGTGATAAACCCTCTTTTGCTCAACAAATCAAAAATATAACCTCCTTAAGTGACGCGATCTCTCGCTTTAGTTCAACAAAGGGAGTGACGAATAAAAAGGCGCAGGCCTCAGTTTGGCACATGCACTACATACTACGTATCATGCCCGCTATTTTATTTACACACAGTGTGTTGGGCCGTGTACTCCCATTGGCTTTAGATAAAGTCGTGATCGACATGGAGAGCTGGCAACTACAGCTGCCCAATCAAGGGAGAGCAGTGGAGTATCACGATACGGCTACTCACTATGCCGAGTTTATTGACGCGCATTTAGCTCCCTTACATGCCTTTTTGAATCAGCAATTTGGGATTGCTGAGCACGTTTTATCGAGTAATTGCGCTTTTCGCTTGAGGCAGTTTTTTCCAACCATCATTCATTATGTCGGCGAACGCCCTAAGGTAAACGATGACTATCACACTTTATCTCAGGCAGTGAAGATTGGGGAACATGTAAACCCTTTTTATACCCCAAAGCTGCAACTCTGTGACGAGCGTGGCCCCTATCAACTGAGGGAGTCATGCTGCCTGTTACACAAAACAAGCGATGGCAAGCTTTGTCGCGACTGTCCAAAGCACCCTCATCACTTTGACGCCCATCAACAACAACGAACTTTGCGCAGGGCTGTTTTAACAAACTCGATATAAATCTAAATCTTTATTGTTTACCTTCGTCTTGATTTCAATTAATTCGTTTTCACTGCTGTGATATCAGCAAGGTGTGCTTATGGACTTTAGCCAAGTTATTCAACTCGAACAATATGCAAAAGCCACGCAATTTAACCCGGAGAACAACTGCCTGTTTACAACGGGTACGCATTGCTTAGTTAGTCAAGGGATCAAGAAACGCGTCACTTTACCTATTGGTGATACAAAGGATTTAGTCGCTGCAATTGACTCTCACATGCATAATGAGCCAGACAACACTATCGCCTTTGCCGCTTTGCCATTTTGCAAAACAGAGCACGCGCAAATTATTATTCCAGAGCAAGTTTCTCGTTGGGAAAAAGCGGCGTTCAGTGCTTGGTTTGACGCTGAGTTAGCGTCATGCCAAGGCGTACCAAACTCGCTATTAGAAATTACCGATTTACAGCCTCAGGCTCAATTTGAAAACGCAGTTTCTCAAGCCAAACAGCTATTTGATACCGGGCTACTAAATAAAATTGTTTTGAGTAAACAGACTCAACTGCGCTTTGCAGAGCCAATTAATTCCCAAGTCGTGCTGCGTAATTTGCTACAACAAAGTCAATCTGGCTACCACTTTTCATTCCCTACAACCGACAACGCAATTCTCATGGGTGTCAGCCCCGAGCTATTACTGCGCAAGCAAGCTGAGAAATTAACCACTAACCCGCTGGCAGGTTCAATTCCAAGGGATACTTGTCCAAAGGAAGAAGCGCACCGCCGCAGTGTATTATTTGCCTCTAAAAAAGATAGATATGAGCATGCCGTTGTCATTGAAGACATTCAGCAAGTATTGACGCCACTTTGCCGTGCACTACATATTCCAGCTCAACCTGAGCTGTTGAGCACAGCCACTATGTGGCATTTATCTACAGTCATTTCAGGTGTCTTAAAAGAATCAGCAACCCATAGCTTAGCAATTGCAAACCAATTGCATCCAACACCCGCACTCTGTGGTAAGCCAACTGCTGATGCTTATCCCAAAATAGCAGAGCTAGAACAGCAAAGCAGAGGCTTGTTTTCGGGGATCATTGGCTGGTTTGATAAGCACGGCAATGGCGAATGGGTAGTGGTGATCCGCTGCGCAGAATTACGCGATAAGACCGCAAAGTTATTTGCTGGAGCGGGTATTGTCGCAGCATCAAACCCGCGCTCTGAATGGCTAGAAACAGAAGCCAAACTCAATACCATGCTAAACGCACTCGAAACAAAGCAAGCATATTACGCAATGAGAAATACATTCCATGAAGCAAATTGATTTTACTCCTTGGCCAGCTGAATTAGCCGAGCGCTACCGCGAAAAGGGTTATTGGCAAGACCTACCGCTAACTTGTGTAATTAGCGAACAATTAATACAGCATGCAAACAAGCCTGCTGTCATTGATGAACATCGGAGCTTAACTTATTTGGAGCTTGATCAATATAGCAATCACTTAGCTGCTTATCTCTCAGCGCAAGGGGTTCAACAAGGAGACACTGCGCTTATCCAGTTGGCTAATCAAGTCGAATTTTATATCAGCTTATTCGCACTTCTCAAGCTTGGCGCAGCCCCAGTGTGCGCACTATTCAGCCATAAACAGACTGAAATTAGAAGTTACTGTGAACAGCTAGCACCTAAGGTGTTAATCGTTTCTTCAGCGCATGAATTGTACCGAGATGAGCAGTTCATATTATCGTTACAAAAAGACTACCCTAGCATACGGGCAACACTGATAGATCACCCAAAAGGTAATAGCCAGCTTAAACAAGCTTACTTGCAACCGCGACCATTTTCTGCGCCAGACTTAGACCCGACTCAGGTAGCATTTTTCCAGCTATCAGGTGGAAGTACTGGCACGCCAAAGTTGATCCCAAGAACTCACAATGACTACTTATATTCCGTGGTGGCAAGTAAAGACATTTGTGAATTGACGGAGCAACATGTTTATCTTTGTGCTCTACCTGCCCCACATAACTTTCCACTTAGCTCTCCGGGAGCCTTGGGTTTTTTTGCTGCCGGCGGCACCGTTGTCTTAGCCCCAGACCCAAGCCCAAGCAGCTGCTTTAGTTTGATTGAAAAATATCAAGTAACACACACAGCGTTGGTTCCTCCAGCTTTGCAGCTATGGTTACAACATGCCCCCAAAAGCCAATACCGCCTAGACAGCCTTGATGTCATTCAAGTGGGTGGCGCCAAATTAAGTTTAACGATTGCACAACAAGTCAAGCCTGTTCTTGGCTGCCAGTTGCAACAAGTTTTTGGCATGGCTGAGGGGCTAGTTAACTACACACGTTACAATGATGACCTATGGCACATTCTCAATACTCAAGGATGTCCAATTAGTGAAGATGATGAAATCAGAGTCGTGGATGAGCACGGCAACCCCGTGCCCGATGGCGAAGTGGGGCGATTGTTGACACGAGGACCCTATACGATTCGAGGGTATTATCGCTCGCCAGAGCACAACCAAACTGCATTTGATGAGCAGGGGTTTTATAGTTCTGGAGATTTGGTAAAGCGTCTGCCATCAGGACATTTAATCGTTACAGGTCGCGTCAAAGATCAAATCAACCGAGGCGGGGAAAAAATAGCAGCGGAAGAAGTTGAAAACCTTTTACTCAGCCACCCAAATATTCAACAAGCCGCCATTGTTGCAATGCCAGACCCAACCTTGGGAGAAAAAAGTTTCGCTTTCCTGACCGGTATACCGCTTAAACCATTAGCCATTCGCAAATACTTACGTGAACAGGGAATTGCAGATTACAAGGTACCGGATAAGTTTAAGTTTATAGATAACTTACCACTGACTCCCGTGGGTAAAGTCGATAAAAAACAGCTCCGTAGCGAAACTGAAGCACTGCAAAAATCCATTCAACTTTAGAGAAGTAAAATGACTATACCTAAATTAAATCACTATTCTTTACCTCGCGCTGCTGAACTTGCGCCAAATCGAGTGGATTGGCAACTTGACTCGCAACGCGCTGCGTTACTTATCCATGATGTGCAACATTACTTCGTCTCTTTTTATGGTGCAGATAATCCGCTAGTACAAACCATGATAGAACACATTCAGCGAATTAAAGCGTATTGTTACCAACATGATATTCCGGTCTATTATACCGCCCAGCCGATCAAACAAGGTCGCAATGAACGAGGGTTACTGCTAGACATGTGGGGAGCTGGACTACAAGATCCGAGTCAACAGCCCATAGTTGACGCATTAGCGCCAACCGAACAGGATATTGTCCTGACAAAGTGGCGATATAGCGCTTTTCAAAAATGTGATTTCGAAGCGCAGCTAAAAGCACAGCAACGAGACCAACTTTTGATTGTCGGTATTTACGGCCATATTGGCGTGATGACCACAGCTATTGATGCATTTATGCGTGACATACAGCCTTTCGTTGTCGCTGATGCAATTGCAGACTTCACCAAAGACGAGCATATGATGGCACTACACATCATAGGTCAACGAGCAGGAAAAGTGATCACGACAGCAGAAGTGGTTGGCGAACCAAGTATTGACCTGACTACGCTCGCGGGACTTAAAGCATTCATTTTGCCTTTGATCGACTGTGAGCCAGATGAGTTTGATGAACATGAAAGCTTGATTGATTACGGTCTAGATTCAGTGCAAGTGATGAACTTGATTTCATTATGGCAACAACAAGGTATTGAAACTAACTTTATTGAGCTAGCACAAATGCCTACTCTCGCAGCCTGGGTCGAGCTAATTGAATCTCGGATGGCAGAATAATGGCATTGCCATTAACCGCTTCTCAACACGCGATGTGGCTACTGCACACGATTAGTGGCCAAGGCAACTTATTTAACGTCGCAGAGTGCTTGGAATTTCAAGGTAAAATCGATGCCGAGCAATTTTCCGTCGCACTCCACCATGTCTTTGGGCAAAGTGATTTGCTGCGCAGTAACTTTATCCATAATGACGATTTTATTCCAAGTATTGTGGTTGGACAATCGCTGCCTCAGCTGATCACCGAATACCTTGATCATGATATTACTTCTCTAGCTGAGTTTATGCCACAACAGGTGGCGCATGAGCTTGCCAAAGCTTTTGACTTAACCAATGGTTGCTTGATGCGATTTAAATTGGTGCGTACCCCTAGCCAAGATTATTGCTTTATTGTTGCCCATCACATTGTCCTTGATGGCTTTGGCTTTGGTTTATTTCATCAAGCGTTAAGTCGCAGTTATCAGGCTTTAAACACAGGGAAACCTCTGCCAAATTGCTATTTTGCTTCACAGCAACAACTGCTAGATCTGCATGGTGGTGAACACTATCAAAAACAACTATCTGAGGCCGCAAGCTCCCTGAACGAATGGCTTGATGAATACCCTGTGGCGCAAAGCTTTAGTGACAGCAAAGCTGCGATTACCGAACCAAATCAACGCTACCATTTCGCGTTAGCTCGAACTCAGTGGCAAACGTTACAATCGGCAGCAAATCTAGTTCAAGTCACCCCCAGTGAAATACTGCTAAGTGTAGTTGCCATAGTGTTAGCGGCTAAATGCAACAGCCATAAAGTGACATTAGGATTGGTGATGATGAATCGCCAAGCCCCAGTGGAATTTTCATGCCCCACCGTACAAAGCAATGTATTACCACTGCCGCTAACTTTGCCAACGTCAGGAGGATTGGCAGATGTGGCCAAGTACATCAATAGGCAGATAAAACGCGTGAAGCCATTGCAATGCTATCGTGTTGAACAGTTGAAACGAGACCGCAAACAACAAGGTAAAGCGATTGAAGTTAGCGGCCCGACAGTAAATATTTTGCCCTTTACTAGCCACCCACGCTATGGCGAAGTCAAAAGTCGCAGCCATATTCTTAGTGCTGGAACGACGGACGACTTTATGCTGCAAATTTATTTAAATGGTGATGATCCCGTGCAGTTTGATATTGATTACAATCCAGCAAGGTACTCCCCAGAGCTGGTTGTATCTATTGCAGAAGCAATGCAGGAAGCTGCTAATGTCTGGTCGGACACACCGTCTTTGCCTTATCTCTCCGTCATAGAGGAAATGAACAATGTGCTTCGATGACAGCCTCCAGCAAGAGTATCACAACAAAATTGTTTGGGTGACTGGTGCAGGACAAGGCATAGGACTCGGTGTCGCAAAGAAATTTGCGCAGCTAGGCGCTCGTGTCGTGGGTTTCGATAAGCAGTTTGCAACTACAGAACCGCTATTTAAAGCCATACACTGTAATTTAGCAGACCTCGCAACATTGGAGCATACGCTGGCAGCATTAGTACAGCAAGACCTCGCTCCATATAGCTTAATTAATGTTGCGGGCGTACTCGAACTTGGCGCGCTAGAGACATTATCACTTGAGCAGTGGCAGCACTGCCAGCATGTTAACGCTGGCGCCGTATTTGTTTTCCTGAAGTCTTGTGCAACTCATTTCAAACAGCAACGTAGTGGCAGCATAGTGACGGTTAGCTCCAATGCGAGCCATACGCCCCGCCAAAATATGGCAGCCTATTGCGCGTCGAAATCAGCCTCAACCCAATTAACCCTTACAGCAGGGTTAGAATTGGCTGAATATGGCATACGCGCTAATGTGATTGCTCCAGGCTCTACGTTAACGCCAATGCAAACTGGTATGTGGCGAGATAGCTCAGGTGCAGAGCAAGTGATCAAAGGGTTTCCTAGCCAATATAAACTTGGGATCCCATTGCAAAAACTGGCAACCCCTGAAGAAATCGCCCACTCGGTGCTATTTTATGCCTCATCCCTAAGCTCACATACCACCATGCAAGTGATCACTATAGATGGTGGTGCGACACTTTAGGTTTACTAATAAGCGTTGCTTCGCGACATAAGTTAAGTAACGCGCCTCCCCATACAACAATGATAAAGCACGTGACTAACGTCCAAATCGATAAAAACAGCACCGAACCTGTTGGTAGCACAGGAAACTGGCCTGCGACTCCATAGTTCATAAGCGTTTGATAGGCGTAGTAAGCAACACATACCAAAAGGCTTAAACTAAAAACCAAAGAAGCTTTCACGCCTCGTAGATCTTCTTTTCGGCGCAGCTTGAGCTGGCGTTTAACATACATATAGGTACCGCTAAGCACCAAAAATGAAAGTACAACCCCAAAGATGCACCACAATATTTTTACCCATATGCCGGCAAAATTACCAAAATGCAAAGGATCCGCGGTATCAGATAAACGCCAATATATTCCCTGACTAGACGCAGTTTGGCTATATACGACTTCCCCAGTATAGGGATTCACATACACCTTATTTGCTCTGTCCCTAACCAATAAGTCACTGGATTGGCCTTCAACATAAAAATACCCTCCGGAATATCTAATCGCTCTAATTTCCAGATCTGGTCTCGCTTCTCTGACTTTTGCAGCAAGCGCCACAACAGAGAGCTGAGGCTTATCTTGTGGTTGCAATGCAGGTAAGGGGTTCACAGCAAAATCACCAACATCAGTAAACGCAGTTTTACCATCAGCCAAGTCCATTCTGACAAACTCAAACAAGTACCACATACTGGTTATTGCAATCACCACTGCTAACCACAAACTCCATACTCCAGCTAATTTGTGTGAGCTTGCGACCTTAGCGCGAGTATCGCCGCTAAGCTTTAGCGTAAAAAACTTTTTCCACCAGCCTCGATACAAATACAAAGCACTAATCGTGGATACGCATAGCGGAATGGCAAATAGCAAAACCAAGTAATAAGACACAATGCTGTCGAACACACCAAAAAAATGCATATGGAAATCTCGGAAAAACCGCTGAATATTCAAAAAGCTCGTTTTCCCCTGTATATTTCCAGTGTAAGGATCAACGTAAATATGCTGCCATGGATTATCCGGCAAGCGGACCACGAAATCGTGAGCAAAATGGCTTTCCAAACCCGCAAACGCAATCCCTATTCGTGCGTCTGGGTAGGCTTCTTGAACCTTCTCGTAAGCACTCGCTAAACTGACTTGTGGACTACTTTCTGCCGCTCTCACCGTGTCATCGAATAGCCAATCTAATTCGTAAGAAATGGTCGCAAATGCCCCTGTCCAACAGATCACGAACAATAGCAAGCCGAACCACACACCGCTTAAACTATGCCAACTGAACCATTGTTTTGCTGTCATTCTTTTCTCCTAAAAAGAGCAATTGGCTAAAACGCCAACTCTTCTCTCCCTGTTTAAAATCGATAGTCGACCGTTAAGCTCGCACTACGAGGATCGCCAGGAAACAACTGACTATAACTATAACCACCTGTCCAATGTACTTTGTCGAACACATTGTCAATCACCAAGGAAGCCTTCCAACGGTCCACCTGATAGTACACACCTGCGTTGTAGATCAGATAACTAGGCAATATTAACCCTGCAGAGGAGGTTGCTCGCTCCCCCACATAGCTCGCCCCGATCCCAAATGCCCAATTATCATCTAACTGATAACGTGACCATACAGTGGCCATATGTTTAGCTGCGCCCTCTTTGCGTTTGCCCACTTCACTATCATTCAAATCTTTGGTTACTTTCGCTGAGTTATAAGCATAATTGGCAATTACGGAAAGTTGTTCCGTGATTTGACCATTAAGATCGAACTCGAATCCACGCGCTTGCTCGGCACCACGCTGACGATACATATATCGGGCAAAATCGATTCTGGCTGATGCTTCAGCGTCATATAGCACGACATTTTCACGGGTTATTTGATAGATAGCTGTGGTTAATTGTAAATCATCGCTAAATAAACGCGCTTTAAAGCCGACCTCATATAATTCGCTATCTTGCGGTTTAAATGGGCCACCTTGTTCAGGGTTATTTGAGTATAGAGGAGGAGGCTCAAAACCCTGCATCCAACTCGCATAAAGGCTCTGAGTATCTGATAGCTTATACACAGCCCCCAATCGCGGTAGCAGTTGGCTATCTTTCGAGGAACCCCCGCCGGTATTATCTAGATCAAAACTTTCTTCACGTAAGCTCGCCAGTACCGACCATTGACCAAATACCATACGGTCTTGAATATAAATCCCTTCACTTTGCAGGTTACCACCAAACACGGGGCGCTGGGTTGCATTGTAGCTATCTGTATCTCGGCGCTTGTATTCAGGATTTAGAATATCGAACTGCATCGCGTCGTTGGCTACTCGCTGGCTGGATTCTCTAAATCTATCAATATAGTCATAGCCAATCACCACATTGTGTTCAATATCACCGAGGTAAAAGTTGCCATTTAGGTAACTGGAAAAGGAGTCTGATTGTGCTTCTGAAGCACGTTCAATGTAGCGCAAGTTGACGATAGAGTCTGAATTATCAGCATAATTTCCAATACCATGCTCGACTAAGTCTTGATCACTATTCTGATGCATATACTGCACAGCTAGCCACCAAGCATCGCTAAAACGATAGTCAACTGCTAAGCTGCTGATCAAGCTTTCTGTATCTAGCTTATCCCCAGGCTGTGTTGCCGAAACTTCAATCGGGATCGTGCCCAAACGCTGGCTACCACGGATATTCGGCTGCCCTCGTTCTAAGATCCCTTCACTGTCTGAATACACCAGTTCGAGGTTAAGCTTAAGCGTGTCACTGGGAATAAAAGTGACACTAGGTGACACTAATAACCCTTTATTAAATGCTTGGTTTCTAAAAGAATCAGAGTCCTCATAACCCACATTGAGTCGATACAGCACTGACTCCGATGAATTGATTGCACCTGTGGTGTCAAGTGCAACATACTTCTCTTGGTAACTCCCAACTCGAGCACTCAATTCATGACGACTAGTCGCTAAAGGCTTTTTGGTTACGGTATTGATTACACCACCTGGGCTGGCGTCACCAAAAATAGCTGAGGCAGGGCCTTTAACCACCTCTACTCGCTCAACATGTGCAATGGCGGTTTGTGACCAAAAATCATTATAAGTTCGCATACCATTGAGGCGGCGATCATCTTGACTACGAAAACCTCGGATGGTGATGTCGTTATACACTGAAAATTCGCTCGCTCCGCTGACAAAAGGCGTCACGTCGTTTAGCCGCATCAATCCTTGTTGCTTGATTAGTTCTTTTGTCACAGCGCTAATTGACTGCGGAAGGTCTAAAATATCAGCTGCCGTCTTTGTCGCTGAATACGTGTAGGTGGCAAAGTTTTTTTCCGAATCCCGCCCCAACACTTCGATCACTTCAATGTCTTCATTTGCCACTGATTGCTCCGCAGACCAAACTGGTGCTGCGATACAGCTGACTAGTATAAGCACTCGCTTACCTACAAATTGCATGGTAATAATCTCCCTTTTACATTAACCACGGGTTAATTACCTGCAATAGTAACGAAAACAGTTATCATTTACAATTTGATTTTATTCAACGCTTATTACTTTTTGTACAGTTTCAATGACACTGGGGTGCGAAATAATCTGCATATGATCAGCATCAACATAATCCGAGTGCTGAATATCCAGACGCTGGCAAAATCGTTTTACAACTCCCACATCACGCTCGTTACTCCACACGGTGTAATAGTCAACACCATCACCTTGCCGATAGTTAAGAGCATGACGACCAGCACAGCGCAATAAGTAAGTCTGCTCTAAGGTTTGCACTATTTCGGTGGTAGGCATAGCTGCAACACTTTCTTCAAGCACATCAATATGCTCTAGAAGAAAACGCGTGATATCATCAGCTCTTTCTGCCGCTGAACCTCCATCAGACCAAGGAAACTGAGCAACCGCTTGATAAAACTCAGCTTCAGAGTTTGGAGCAGCGATGCTCTCTGAGAGTCTTGTTAAAATATAATCACGCCAACTTTCTGGTTGGGTATTGGTTGGTTCGAACGGGTCCCAGCTATCAATTAAAAGCACACTGTTTACGCGTGTATTTCTCCCCGTTAGCACTTCAGCCAACTGCAATGCTATCGCTCCCCCCAAAGACCAGCCAAGTACATAAATATTCTGATACTGGCTAAGCTCTCCGAGCTGATCCGCATAGCGATGCGCCAACGTACTAAAATCATCCTGTTGTGATAACTCAAGATCAGGGGTAATACCAATACAGCGAATATATTCAGGTAACGCCATAGCAAGGGGTCTATATGACATAGTAAAACCGCGACCATCATGAAGACATATCAGCAAATCGCTATATGACTTCGATGATGCAGATTCAGGTAAAATGTCACAAATATTAGATTGTTTGGAAAGCGCAATTTGCTGAGCCAAATCACGCAAGTTATCTGCTTGCCAAATAGCTTGTGCGAGTAAGGGCTCTGGTCGAGCTAATTTTTGCCATTGATGCACCATACGTAACGCATGAATGGAGTTTCCACCCAACGCAAAGAAGTTATCTTCTCGATATACTTGGTTAACCTGCAGCACTTGCTGCCATACTCTAGCCAGCGCTTGTTCAAGATGACCTTGAGGTTGCGTTCCCTGACGGCTTTCCTGCAACGGTTTAGGTAATGCTTTTCTATCCACCTTGCCACTGTGATTAAGCGGTAACGCTTCTAACAAGATGATTTGTTCTGGCACCATATAACTGGGTAACAAATCACTGACAGCTGCTGTTATTTGGCCGCGACTTAACGTCTGCGTGCAAACATAAGCAACAAGTCGTTTATTATTATCATCACCATGCGCTACCACTACCGCTTGATTGACTCCTTCCACCCTTAACAACTGGCTTTCAATTTCCCCCGTTTCTATACGGTGCCCACGGATCTTCACTTGATGATCTGTCCGCCCAAGAAAGCGCAGCTCGTTGCGTTCGTTACGCTCAACCAAATCTCCCGTGCGATAGAGTCGCTCACCTACACTAGAAAAAGGATTCGCAATAAATCGCTGTGCAGTCGACGCCGGTTGCTCCATGTAACCTCGCGCTAACCCTGCACCACCAATGTATAGTTCTCCGGCAACCCCCGTGGGGCATACATTAAGGTAGCTATCTAAAACATATAACTGTGTATTACGAATTGGGAAGCCAAGGTGAATATTATCCTGTACCCGATGGCATGAAGACCACACCGTGGTTTCAGTAGGACCATACATGTTATAAAGCACAACCTGCTTGGCTTTTAATGCTTGAGCCAACACTGGAGGTAATGCTTCTCCACCGCATAACCCGACGACAGGATGTGAAAGCAGTGATTTAGCCAGTAGCCCCTGCCATCCCGCGGGAGTGGCTTGAATATGACTAACTCCCTCCAAGTCACATGCTTTCAAACTGAATACAGAATCTGCAATCCTAACTTGTGCACCGCAAACCAATGGCAGATATAACTCTAAGCCCGAAATATCAAAACCAAGCGCAGTTAAAGCCAACCATTTTGAATCTTGAGTGAGCGAAAATTGGGATTTCATTGCTAAGATAAAATTAACCAGATTGCCGTGGGTAATTGCGACCCCCTTCGGCTGCCCCGTGGAGCCTGAGGTGTATAAAATATAAGCAAGCTGCTGGGCACAAACCTGCAGTGACGCCTTATGGTCTTGATATCGTGTTCGATTCACTTTTGCAATCGACCAAACCGGTAATCCACTTGGGTTAAATATATCTTCCAAGTTAGTCACGATAGCCCTTGCGGCACTCGATGCAAAGATTAATTGTTGCCGCTGATGAGGCATATTGGGATCAACGGGGACATAGACCACACCTGCCTGCATACATCCAAGCAGCACGACTACCATATCTACCTGGCGCGAAACGACCACCGCCACTCTATCCTCGGATTGCACACCTTGTTCGATAAGGAAGTTTGCAAAATTGCCACTTAATTGCAATAGCATTTCGTAATTCAGCTTGGCACCACTGTCATCTTGCAATGCAACTGCAGCCAAAGGGATTTGCTGCCTTTTAATCAATTCGACGACTGTAGCCGCTTCGTTAGTTTGTCGTGATGCACACAATGTAAGGTCTGGTTGATAGACAACTATGTCATTAATGACCGCTTCAGGCTTGCTGATCAATGCATCCAGTAAGTTCAGGTAACAGGTTAAGAGCTGATCTAATAAAGCCGCGCGATATATAGCACCATCAGCTTCGAAGTAAAGCTCGATAGTCCCATCTTGCACGCTCACGTCCAATGATAATTCAAACTTAGCAACCTGACTCTCAACATTTATTGGGCGTAGTGCCACCGCCATGTCATTGCTTGGAACAGTGTCGCTTTGTAAGTAATTAAACAGAACTTGAAAGTGCGGATGCCTATCCGCTAATACTGGCCAATCTAATTGTTCTGCAAGCCACTCAAACGGAACTTGATCTTCGTTTATCAACCTTAGGGTATGGCGCTGATTTTGGTTGACGGCATCTATGAATGTCACTCCCTCACGAACTTCATTTTTATAGAGCTGCGTATTCATAAAACAACCCACTACATCAGCGAGTTCAGGCAGATTTCGAGCAGCGGTTGGCGAACCAATCAAAAAGTCTTGCGTGCTGCTAAAACGGCTTAATGTTGCTTGCAATAAAGTCATAAAAACGGCCGCTGAAGTACAGCCATGACGCTGACAAAAAGTATTAGCCTGCTGGACTTGCAGCTCAGATAGCCGATGGCTGAGTATTACCGGGAAAGAGGAAAACGTTGTCGTTGACTCCTTGCTCGGCAAGGTGATCGGCTGAGGCTGCTGTTTGATATACTCCCGCCAATAAGTCAGCGTTTCATTGGCACTGTCATGAGCAAGGTATTCACTTTGCCACATTGCATAATCTAAGTAACGGCAACTTGGTTTGACCAATGCTTTTCCCTGATATGCCGCTAATAAATCTTTTAATATCAGTGTTTTTGACCACGCATCACTGACAATATGGTGATTCCGTAATAATAAATACCCACCTTGTGCCGTATTCACCCAAGCGGCTTTTAAAAGTGGTACCTGACTTAAATTAAACGGCACATTACACCATGACTTCACAGCAGCTTGTTCAAGGAGTGATTGGCTATCTAATATTGAGTCTATATCAATAATGGTGAGCGGCACCTTACATGCTGAGGCGACGACCTGAGTTGCTGTGCCATCGAACTGATAATAAGTACGAAAGATCTCATGACATTCGACTAGTGCGTCTAATGCTGATTGCAACCGAGTAAGATCCAATGCAATAGGCGCATGATATGTACGTAATACGTCGTAAGCATTACTTTGTGGGTCTATTTGCTGGAGCAGCCATAAGCGTTTTTGTTGCAATGAAAGTACACCTGAAACACTCTTTGTTGCAACAACCCCTGTCACTTCATCCTCTACCTCAGGTTCATTCCATAACTGCGCCAACAGGTCCAAATCAAGTCCATCTACCAATTCATCCGCTAACTCATTATTTGACATACACATACTCATAAAAATAAAAGTGGGAGCCGCTGGCTCCCACTTCATAGTCTAAAGATCATCGAAAGCTACGCCTTCACTTTGATATCTATGTGGCTTTCAGACCCATTTTTTCACGCAATGCTGCTTGCTGCTCAGGGGTCAGCGTTGCCAGTTTGATTTGCGTCAATGCTAATTTCTCCAATCTAGACGGATCGCCACTTAAGTTATTTAGTGCTTGCGCCAAAGATTGAATACTTGGATTGTCAAAGACAACACCAGGCTCAACGTTGAGTAATAGTAATTTCTTTATCCGCGTCGCAAACTTGATGGCTGATAGCGAATGCCCACCTAAATCAAAGAAACTCGCATCACAGCTGACTCGCTCTACCTCTAAAATCTTCGCCAGTGTTGACGCCAGCAAGGTTTCCAACTGACTATTCGGGGCTACATAGGTAGACAGTGTAAGATCGGCAATCTTAGGTAGACCTTGGCGGTCCACTTTACCGTTAGCCAGTAAAGGCAGCTCAGCTATGCTGACAAGGAATGCCGGTACCATTGCATCAGGCAACACGTCACGTAGCTGCATTTGCAGCGCTAAATTGTCTTGTCCTGTAAGCAGCTCAGCCGCAGTTGCTTGTCTATCCAAATACTGAGTAAGGAAGGCAACCAATACAGCCTCGTTGCCATAATGTTGTACAGCAACAAAGCAATCGATACTTTCCAAGTGCTGAGAAATTGACTGTGCCACCTCGTTAGGTTCCACCCTGAATCCACGGATCTGAACTTGGTCATCTTTACGACCAGATAAGCTAATGGATCCATCCGGTAGATAACGAGCGAGATCCCCGGTTCGATAGAGTCGCTCAGCCCATTGGCTGTTATTTACAAACGCATCATCGGACCCCACGTTAATATAGCCGGGAGACAATTGCTGACCAGCGATACAAAGTTCACCCTGCTCACCAGTAGCACACAGTGCATCTTGGGAGTCTAAGATAAAAATTTGAGTGCCAGAGAAAACATGACTTAATCTAGGTACAGCAGCATCAAAGCGCGCATTATTTTCGTATTGGTGTGACATCACACCGACCGTCGTTTCAGTTGGGCCGTAGTGATTAAATACCTGTGCCTGTGGGGCAAGTCTATGCACTTTTTGGATCAACGCAGGTTTTGCCGCTTCCCCACCAAGGATCAATTTACTTGGAAGACGCGCCGGTACGACTTCTAGTAACGCTTGCAAGTGAGAAGGTACTATTTTTACGCAATCAACGTCTTGATCTGCCACAAAGCGACCAAATGCCTCACCATCAAGCATTTCTTGCTCATTCGCTACAACTAAACTTGCACCGTTGTAAAACGCATTAAACAAAGTTGTATTGCCAATATCAGCCGCTACGGTCGACGTTAAGCCAAAGCGTTGATTCTCTTTTAAGTCTAAAGCATGGGATGAGGCCGCACAGTACTGCGCAAGTTGTCGGTGTGCAATCGCCACGCCTTTTGGTACCCCCGTCGAACCCGACGTGAATAGCACATAGGCGGTGTTATCCAAGCTTAATTCTGGCAAGACACCCGCATCAAGCTCGAGTTTTTGTGCATCAAGTAACCACTGCTCAATATTTTGCTCATTAATATGAAGTGTGGCACTAGCAGCTTCCAGTACACGCTGCTTACGCGCTTCTGGCCAACTCGGATCGATAGGGCAATATGCTGCACCTGATCGCATCACGGCCAACAGCGCAACGACCTGCTGCCAACCTCTAGGCAGTGATAACAGCACAGTATCACCTTGTTTTATACCTTGAGCTTGTAATGTTTGAGCCAATTTATTAACTAAAGTCACTAGCTGGTTATAGCTCAGAGCATGCGCGCCATCGACCAAAGCTACATGCTCACTTTTAGCATCAGCAAAATAATCAAGCTGTTCAAAGATATGAGAGGCTGTTACCCCTTTATCGGCATTCAATTCAACAAAACGCTGCTGCTCTAATGGCGTTACTAATGAAATTTCACTCACTGGAGTAGCCAACTTTTGCGGTGCCTGAGCGAGTAAATACACAAATTGCTCCAATAACAAGGTAGCAGCTTGATGAGAATACGCAGCACTATTAAATTGCAACCTAACGCGGTCATCAGCAATGGTTAAACTCAACTCAGCATTATCAGCCGTCACTGCTGTGGCTTCAACACTCGCAAGTGTAGAAGCGAACTGAGTCATCATGCTACTTGTTGCTAAGCCCTCAGGGCTTTCAAAACACTCAGCCCACTCATTATGTTGTTCTAGCGTGAAAGCAAACTGACCTATCCATTCCTTCAATACTTGCATCGCAGCTGCAGGTACTTGAACGGGTAGTGCTTGGGTATAAACCCCAAGCGCATCAGCCAAGTCTTCACTCATTCTGCGAGGATCATAGCCAATACTAGTGACAAAGCTTTGCCCCGAAATACGTGCTAATAACAACCACCAAAGTGACAAATAAACACTTTCGGCTTCGACTTCTAACTGTTGTGCCAGCGCTGCAATGCCGTCAGTAACCGCTTGTGATAAGTCATCATCAACGCATTGCAAGCTCTGTAATGTACCTTGCTCAGGGGCCTTATGATAAGGCAACGCAAAGTGATCTTTTGCCATGCTAAGTTGACTAATATATTGCTGCCAATAAGCTTTACCCTGAAGTGATTCTTCACTGCTGGTCAGCTCTTTAAGCCAAGCGAGAAAATCTGGGTATTGAACACTCTCCTCACGCTCAACGTTCGGCGATAGCAATCTTTGCGCAATGTTTTCAGTACTCGCAAGATCAACACATAGCGCATGCGTGCGCACCAAAAGGTAAACCTCGTCTTGATGAGCGACTCTTATTACTTGTAGATTCTGACCCGATGCGGGGTTTAACGACAGCGGATATAAACTATCTAATGTTGCTAAGTTGATGCTGGTGCTCGACTCTAGCGTCACTGACTCAACCACTGGTTTGGCGGCCTCTTGAGGTAACTGCCTTAACCCACGAAAGCCTGGGACTTCGGCAAATGCAAAACTTAGTACAATATTGCCATCGATTATTTCGTTTAATCTTGCCTGTAGCTGCTCAGCGCTATACTGAGGATCCAGCCGTGAAAGCGTACTATTAAAAGCCAGTGGCTCTAATGAATTACCTTGGTTTTGCTGCTGCGCACTCAGTGAAATACCTTGTGGATAAGCAGAGATATATTCTTGGATCATAAGATACACTACCTTTTACTGTACGTTATTTGCGTGTTGTAACTCTTGTTGCGTATAGATGTCCCCCATCGCAACAACGATTTTTCGTGGACCCTCGAATGGATCTCTTGCGTGTGCAGCAAGCATATTATCTAGCATCACTACATCTCCTTGTTGCCAGTCAAAGCGAACAGCACAGGTTTCGTATGCGGCACCAATAATCGCCATTTCTTCCTCACTAATCGCACTTCCATCACCAAAGTAGACATGCCTAGGTAATCTTTGCTCACCTACCAGTTCAATAAGGCTTTCTTTAACCTCTGGCTCCAAACAGGCGATATGATGCAATTGAACTTGGTTAAAGAACGACCTTTCTTTCGTAAGCGGATGGACTATTACCCCATGGGTTTTAGTTTTAGTTTGTAAGCCATCGTTTTCTAACCAGCTGTATTCAATACCTGCTGCACGGAGTCGCTCTTCCACTTCTGCTTTGCTATTGGTCTTATAAAAATGCTGCCAACTTACATCCACACTTTTGTGGAAATTGCGAAGATAGAGCAGGCCTTTTTCTTCAATTTTCTTAACCAACTCACTTGGCAACACAGATAACATGCGACGACAATCGACAATCGGGGTTGTACCGCCAACAGGAGAAGGTAGTTCACAAAAAAACCACTGTTTACGAGGCCACTGCTCTAAGTGAGAGCTCTCATTGTGATAAAGGATCATTTTGTTTTCAGGATAGGGTGTTGATTTATACGTCTTCTTGCCGCCCTCTTTTTTAGGCAGATCACCATAATTACCATAAAGCCCAGGCTGAATCGCACTTGCAAACTGCTCGAACTCCTGCGGTGTTTTTAGGCCAAAGCCGCGAAAGACTAACCCTGAATATTTCAGCAAGTTAGTTTCTATAAAGTCTCGATTTGCTTCAGCCCAAATGTACGGGTCCAAATCTTTGCTGGTTGGCTGGATCACCGCAGGAAACCCTTCAGCTCCTGGGAAAAATGTCGTAGAAGTTGCAGCCTGAGTAGCGCTAGCTGCGGGTTTTACCCCTTTTTTAAGTGATGAAAATTTACCTTTTCGCACAGTGGACGTCATCGTTTTCTCCTGTCATAGACTCATACCAATCCGCGGTAATGAACTATCGGACCTCCAATAGAACATCGCCCTGCTACCTTGAGTTGGTCTGCTTAGCGATATGACGTAAGACAAATTATTTTCTTTACTACAAAGTAGAAGATTTACTTGATTTGAATCAAAAATGAGGTGCATCTCGCACCTCATTTTTATACAGATAGTTAAACCAGTTATGATATGGAGTTCGCTACTTCTTTAACTTTGCAAACTTCGTTGATTTAAACTTATTCTGACTCGCCTGTTTGCTAATTTGCGGTCTGAACGTCGCTAAGCTTAGTGCGGGCTGTTGCACTAACTGCCCAAGCAACGCTAACCATCTATCCAGTGCAACTTGCATTTTATCTCGTCGATATAGTCCGCTCTTGTAATAACAACGACCTTGATAAGCGCTCTTTTGAGCATCAATAAAGATTGCTGAGTCAAACTTGCTCGATGTATCTGTAGAGGAGAGCCCTTCCATATTGAGCCCTTCAATTGGCCAATCCGGCTTTGGCGTATTTTGCATTACAAAAAGCTGTTGGAATAATGGCGACAACCCCGCAGTTCTTTGTACTCCGACCTCATTAATCACGCCATCTAAGGTAAACAACTGATTGCTTTGTACATCGAGTAAGGTGTGTTGAACATGCGCACACAGCTCAGCAAAGCCCATAGCGCCAGTAAGGCGGATACGCAATGGAAGTACCCTAATAAAATACCCGATCAAAGGTTCTAGGTCGGCATGTTCTCGTCCCGACAGATCAGTGCCTAGCACTAAATCTTGCTGCCCAGTTATTTCATACAACCACGCCGCGTAGCTTGCCAGTAGTACACTAAAGACAGAACACTGCTGATGTTGCGCCAACTGCTCGATGGCTTGGCGTACCTCAGCCACGATGGTAAAGTCGATGACTTCACCTTTTGTATCACTATTTTCAGGACGCGGTGAATGCAGTGGGATCAGGGTTTGCATAGGTGCATCGGCCAATTGAGTACGCCAATACTGAGCAACCTCGCGCGCCTCATCACTTACCAAGCGCAGCTGCTGCCACTTAGCATAATCACTATATTGAACTTGCAGCGCGGGTAAAACGGCTTCGCGTTTCTCAACCTGTGCCAAATAAAACTCACCAACCTGCTGCACCAGGTTACCCATAGACCACCCATCACTGACGATGTGATGCATATTAATGGTTAACTGATAGTGTTTATCCGCAATCTCGACCAGCAACACTCTTAGTAAAACATCTTGTGCTAAATCAAACGGTGTGCGCTCGAAGTGTTGACGCAACTCGGTCGCCTCTTGCGTATTTTGCTCTAAGCTATCAGTCAGTTTCACGAACTGCCAATTCAGTTCATTTTCCTCACTGTAAAGCGCAACCACATCTCCTTCTAACTCAATAAAGCGATAACTGAACGTACGATGCCACGCCAGTAACAGAGTAAATGCTTGCTGCAGACTTACCACGTCAAGCTCACCAAAGAGATTCACACTCGTAGTGATGTTATAAGCCGCTTTATCTTTTTCTTCACTTAATTTGTCCGTGATCCAGAGACTACGCTGCTCCGCCGATACGGGCACTTGCTGCTCGAAAGGCAGTGCTTGTAGTGCAACCGCTTCAGCTTCCCTATTCGCTTGATGCTGCTCAGCGATATATTGTGCCAACGCAGTAAATTCACTGTGCTCAAAGATTTCCCTGACCCCTAGATTCAATCCAAATGTTTGATTGATTTGCGAGGTCAACCTCATAGCTAGAATAGAATCCCCACCCGCATGGAAAAATTGGCTATGGAATGATGCTTCAACGCCTAATAGCGCCTGCCAAATCACCGCCAGTTGCTTTTCGTGAGTGTTCATTGCATGGCTTTCAGTTTGGCTTGCTTGCCGTGAGGGCTGAGGTAACGCTTTTACATCTACTTTTCCGTTTATAGTCAACGGAAATTGGGCCAATGCAAACCAATGAGCCGGTTGCATATAATCAGGTAACCTCTGCTGAGCTTGTGTTTGCAGCGCATTGAGATCCAGATCCTCTCCTATCACATAAGCAACTAGCTGTGCCCCTTGCTGAGTTTCTTGCAGACGGACCAGTGCACTATTTACGCTAGGTATTGCCGTGATCTGCTTTTCGATTTCAGCCAATTCAATTCGATAACCGCGTACTTTAACTTGTTGATCCGCACGCCCGTGATAAACAAGTTCGCCTTGCTTGCCCCAACGCACCAGATCACCTGTACGATATAAGCGCTCGCCTTTATCGCTAAATGGGTTTGCGATAAAGCGCTCTGCGGTTAAATCCGCTCTAGCAAAATAACCTTGTGCCAACGTACCTGCAATGTACAATTCACCAATTCCACCTTGCGGCGTAAGGTTAAGCTCTTCGCTCAACACGTAGGCATGACGCTCGCCAACGACTGAACCAATCGGCACATAAACGCTGTCGAGCAATGAAGTGTTATCGTCTTGCCAAATGGTCGGCGTGATCACTGTTTCTGTTGGCCCATAAGCATTGATAAATTGTGTGTGAGGTGCACGCTGACGCCATTGAAGTAGTTCTTGCACTGGCCAAGCCTCGCCACCCACAATGCACAAGCGAACCGCATCAAGATGCGGTAAGTGCTGTAAATAGGCGCGCGGTAAGTCGACGATATTGATCTGCTTGGCAGTGATGAGTTCACTACACTGCTCTGGTAATAGCGTTTTACCATTCACCATAGTGAGTTGGGCACCCATTAACAACGGCACAAAAACCTGCTCAAGCCCAGCATCAAAGCCCAATGAAGCAAATGCCAAAGCATGATCGGCGGCCTTGTATTGATAAGCATCGGCTATTGCCAAACAATGGCTCAATAGTGCAGCTCGTGTGACCGCAACCCCTTTTGGTTTGCCAGTAGAGCCTGAGGTAAACACCAGGTATGCCAATTGCTGTGGATGCTGAATAGATACTTCTCGCTTAGCGTGGCTCGCTAGGTTTATGATATTGCTAAGAGAAATTTGCTCAACAGCACAGTGCTCAAGCCCTTTCCCTTGATGTAGCACCAATCGCGGTTTACTCACTGCAAGGATATCATGCAGACGGGATTCTGGAGAGTCGGAATCAAGAGGGACGTATATTGCACCAAGCTGCCAAATGGCTAAGATACTTGCGAGCGTATCGAGTCCTGTCCTCATTAATAATGCAACACGATCTTCACGGTGGATCCCTTGGCGTTGGAGACCATCGGCTATCTTTTCGCTATGTGCCAACAGAGCCTGATAACTCAGTGACTGGTCTTCAAAGTGGATCCGTGCACTATGCTGATGTATCTCAGCTTGCTGGTATAAGCATTCAATAATATCGACTTTTTGTGTTTCCTGCCTGCTTCGGGGATCACCAAGTTCAAGTAATGCCTTTTCCTGCTCCGCACTCAATGCGGTTATATTGCCAAGCGGCTGCATCACCCCTTGCGCCAACTGCGAAATAATAAGTACAAAGCGCTCAAGTAAGTGCTTTGCCTCAACATTATTTAATGCTGCGAGTTGGTAGTGAAAAGCAATGTCGATGGTCTCTTGCTGTGAAATCGATACCGTCAGTGGGTAATCCGTCTCTTCGCGGCTAGCCACAAGCTCGAATTGCGTGGATCCCTTATCAGCTTGCTGAAGTGCCTCCGCTATCGGGTAGTTTTCAAAGACAACCAATGTATCAAATAATCCATTTGGGCAGTCCAATCCTCCTTCTCTTGCCCATTTTTGAACATCACTTAAGGGAGTATATTCATGCTCACGTGCAGCCATGCCTTGGCGTTGTAGCTGCTGCAACCATTGTCCAACGGGCAATTCTGGCTCCAGCGTTACTATGGTCGGCAACGTATTGATAAACAAACCGAGCATGCTATCACTTTGGGGAAGCTGCGGTGGTCGCCCTGAGGTCACCGAGCCAAAACAGACGGCATTGCGTCCGAGAGCGGTTTTCAATACCAATGACCATGCGGCTTGGATCAACGTGTTTACCGTGATCTGCTGGCGACGACAAAAAGACAGGAGGGTTTCGGTCCGTGTGGAGTCAATAATCCTGCTTGTTTGACCGGCTTGGTTTTCTGCTACATGCGATTTTTCCGCTTGATTGAACAGCGAGCAAGGCTCACTCAATAGTTGTAACTGCTGTTGCCAATAACGGCTATTCTGCACTTGGTCTTGTGCTTGTAAAAACGCAATATAACTGTCGTACTGACCAGTTACAGCCGTCAGCGCTTGTCCTTGATAGGCACTAAGTAGTTCGCCCATCATTCGAGAAGCACTCCAGCCGTCAGTGAATAAATGGTGATTGGTCCAAATAACTCTGTATTGCGTGGCATTGAGTCGAACGATAACCACACGGTTAAAGCCAATGTCTTTCTCTAAATTAAAGCCTGATGCCACTTGCTGCTTTGCCAACTGACCGAGTTCAGCCTGTACATCTCGGCTTTTCATAGACCAATCAAGTACCGTGATATCTGCCTGATGCGATGTAACAACATATTGATGTGGCGGCGTGACCTGGGTGAGTAAGCCCGTTCTTAACGCATCATGGCGATCTGTCACTCGTTGCCAAGCAGCGCTAAATGCGTCTATATCTAAACCGGTTACAGCGAACTGCATTTGATTTATGTAAGCACTATTGTCACTGTACAAAGCGTGGAAAAGCATGCCTTCTTGCATCGCTGAAAGAGGATAAACTTTGCTGATTTTCTCAGCATCTAACTGACGTAATGTGTCGTCCGAGAGTTGCGCTAGTGGCACATCAGACCGACTTAGTTTTGCGGTTGCTGTTTCGCAGTGGCTTACCAACTCCTCCAAGCATTGCTGGAACAATCTCATAAAATCATTCACTGCGCCTGTGCTCAGTCGAGCCTCAACAAAACTTGCGCGGATCTGGAGCTGCCCTCCTAAGACCTGTGCTTGTATCGCCAGCTCACTCGTCACCTTTGCCAAGCCATTATGGCTTGCCCCTGTAGATTCAACAGCAGGTTGCCATATACCATCACTGGTAAAGTTATTGTCTAACTGACCTAAATAGTTAAATTCTATATCCGCAATTTCTGGCGAATGTGTAGGTGTGGTGGAATTGGCATACTTAAGTGCGCCATAGCCAATTCCTTTATTTGGGATCCTACGCAAAGCCTCTTTTATGCCAGTAATCGTGTCGAGCCAGTTGCCGTGGCGCGATAGTTTTAGCGGGAACATAGCGGTAAACCAACCCACAGTTCGACTCAAATCAATCTCTGATTGCCAAGGCTCTCGACCATGTCCTTCCAAATGGAGCACATATTCATCTTTTCCTAGCCAGCGATACACCGCCTCACTCAGCGCACTCAATAATAAGTCATTAACTTGAGTGCGATATGGCCGACTTGCTTGGGTCAGTAACTGTGTTGTGAGCTCTACAGAACATTGATGTTCTGCGGTTGCTACGTTGGCTTCAACTGCACTTGCGTCTGCATTCTTATATGGGAAAGGTAAAGGAGACGCGGTTTGCATATGCCAAAAATTAGCTTCATCAGCAAACGCTTCAGCATAGTGCTGTAGCGCTTCGGCCCACTTTTTCACACTGCTCGACTTGGCTGGTGGCTGCCAATCAGCAGAATTTAGCAACTGCTCATAGCCAGTTGCTAAATCATCCAACACAATGCGCCAAGACACGCCATCAATCACCAAGTGATGAACCACCAGCAAGACACGATAGCTGCCGTCGGCTACTGTCATCACTGCCGCACGCATCAAAGGCCCATCTTGAATATTCAAGCTTGCTTGTATTTCCTCTGCCAGCGGAGTGAGCTGTTCACACTCCACTTGATGCATTGTGAAAACCTGCGCCAGCATCGACTCGTGATAATCGCCAAAAGATTGTTGCCAATAACCTTGACTGTCCTTGCTAAATGTTAGCCTTAGGGCATCATGATGCTGAATGAGTCGGCCTATCACTTGCTGGAGTACATGCCAATCCAACGCTTGCTCCAAGCGCAACATGACCGCTTGGTTGTAATGATTTGGTGCATGCTCTCGCTGCTCAAAAAAGGCCTGCTGAATAGGCAAAAGTGGTGCATGCCCTTTAACTTCTTCCATGTCGCTCGGATTTGGCTCAGCCAACTTGACGGCAAGCGCCGCTATACTCGCTACGGTTTGCGCTTCAAATACATCTCCAGGTGAGACTTCCCAACCGGCTTGACGACACAAAGACACCATTTGTAAACAAATTATCGAGTCGCCACCGAGCGCAAAAAAGTTATCATCTCGGCCAATTTGCTCCAGATTAAATAATTTGCACCAGATTGCAGCGATCAATTGCTCAACCTCACCAACACAGGCCGTGATTTGCGTTTGCTCTTGGTGCTTGGGTGCAGGTAAAGCTGAACGATCCACTTTGCCATTGGCGTTCAGTGGCAGACTATCCATTAGTATAAATACTGCAGGAACCATGTATTCGGGTAGCGCCGCTCTGGTATCGGCTTGAATGTCTTGTGCCGTTCTATGTGAACAGAGATAAGCGAGTAACCTAGTTGTTCCTGCATGCTGCTGAGCGACAACAGCCACATCACTCACGCCTGCCATCGCACGTAATTTAAGCTCTACTTCTTCAATCTCGACTCGGAAACCACGGATTTTGACTTGGTTATCGACTCGGCCAATAAACTCAAGTTGCGCGTGTTCGTTCCATCTCACCAAATCTCCAGTGCGATATAAACGTTTGCCTGAATCACTAAATGGGTCGGCCACAAAGCTTGCTGCAGTTTGACCGGCTCGGTCAAAGTAACCCTGAGCCAGAATATCGCCTCCGATATAGAGTTCACCCGCTTGCCCTTGTGGTACTAAGTTTAGCTCTGTATCTAGTACATAGAGTTTACGCTCTGCAATGGCAGTACCAATAGGAACAGAGTCGATATGCGCAACATCGATCTCAGTACAATCAAAGATTGCGGCCTCCACCACAATTTCGGTGGGTCCATAGGTATTGACCAATTTTACGTCTGCCAAGCCTGCTTGTCGCCAAGCGCTGATTGCTTGTTTTGACATGGCTTCGCCACCGGAATGCACCTGTCGTAAAGCCGGTAAGCGCCAATTGTGCTTGGGCATTAAATAACACCAATCTTCAGCTACTTGGCGCCAATAAGCGGCACTTAAGTCCATAACACTGATGCGATGTTTACTGGCCTGCTCAAATAATTGTTGTGCATCCCACAAGCTATCGTCTCGAATAACCAGTGCAGCGCCAACCACCAAGGTTGGGAAGACCTGCTCAACAAAGGCATCAAAGTTCGCCGTCGCAAACTGTAAAACCACATCTTGTTGAGTAAGATTAATAAAATCACCTGCCGTAAATATATAACGGCTAAGCGCTCCATGTGCTACCGCCACCCCTTTCGCTTGACCCGTCGAGCCAGAGGTGTAGTTAAGATAAGCGATATGCTCGGGATGGACGTTAATTGCTAAGTCTTGTGTAAACCAACCCGATGTATCCGAGCAAACTAATGCATCTTCCGCTATCAAAGGAAGTGATGATAAGTGCAATTGCTCGCCCAATACCAAAACACAGCCGCTATCTTCTATCATGTGAGTTAGCTTATCTTCGGGCAGCTTAGCGTCCAGTGGTAAATAGGTCACTCCAGACTTAAAGCACGCCAGCAAGCTTGCTATTAAATAAGGGGACCTTGGCAGTGCAATACCCACAACCTCCCCAGCCTGCACTCCACAAGTTTGTAGTTGTGAGGCAATATAGTTAGCATGTGCTTCTAACCACTGATAATCAAAGTGATGATCTTGAAAAATCATTGCGGTATTTGTTGGCGTGGCAAGTGCCTGTTGGCGAATTAAGGTGTGCGTTAACTTCTCAACTTGAGCCAAGGTTTTACCCTTACTCGCGTTACTTTCAGGTAAATATGGGCGCTGATTTTCGTAGGCCACATCAATCCAATTGCCAATGGTCTCATTTTCATGTCCGAGCGCATGGGTAAGCAGCAAACAAAACTCTCGTTGTAATGTCTGTATATATTGGAGATCAAACTGCGCGAGATCGTACTCAATTTCACACGCTATATTGGCCTCGCTAGTTTGCACCGATAGCGCAATGGCAAACTTACTCTGTGTATTGCCCCCCACGACAGGTTCAAGCGAGAAATCAGCGAAATTGAGTTGTCCTTGTAACTGCGGTTGGCAATCAAACCCCACTTGAAAAAAACTACCTTGATACTGCTCAGCGCGATGCTCTGGTAACACCGACAACACATATTCAAACGGTACATCACTGTATTGCGTGCAAGTAAGTGCATGTCCTTGTATTCGTTTCACAACATCAATAAAAGATCGAGCAGCATGGGCCTCACAGCGATAGGCTTGCGTGGTAATAAAGCAGCCAACGATGTCTTGCACTTGCTCTTGCGAGCGACCCGCGTTGGGGACTCCAACAACAAATTGATCATTCCCTTGGTGGCGAGATAACAATAACTGCCATACCGCCAGCAAGGATGCAAACGGCGTGACCTGATTTCGTTTACAAAAATCATTAAGCTCCACACCTAACGGCGTATTGAGCGTAAATTGCTGACGCGCGCCTTCTGAGCTTAGCTTATTAGACGTGATACGCTGCTGGTGTAATTGCACTGGTTGTCGCGGGGCACTTAAATAATGCTGCCAAAACCCAATGGCAGGATGCGTGTCAGACAGTTCGCTGCGTTGCCAATGTGCAAAATCAAGGTAACGTAATGCAGGCTTAGACAAGGTAAGTCCCTGATAGGCGCTTTTTAGATCGGCCAAAATCAGGTTGTTAGACCAACCATCAGAAACGAGGTGATGATAACTTAATGCTAGAATTTGCAACTGATCGGCGCAACTGATGAGTTGAGCTTTGAGTTGCGGCACTTGTGTTAAATCGTTAGCTGTCATTAACCAAGTTTTTAATTCTTCGCTCGCCAGATAACTCGCTCTGCATTTATCACTACGAACTTGTTCTAACGAAAAAACAGCACTGTCTAGCTCAACTTGTGTTGGCTCATTACCATTTGCGATAAATTGCGTTCTAAATACACTGTGATTGGCAATCACAGCTTGTAAAGCCAACTCTAACTTGACGGCATCGACTTGACCATGAACTTCAAAAACGACAGGCATAAGATAACTTGTATTCGACTCATCTAATGCTTGCAGCGTCCAAAGCTGTTGCTGTAAATATGATAAGGGTGCGGTATGACCGGATAGATGAGGGATCCCTTCGCTGGCATCTTGCTCTAACAGTAAACTCAATATATCGCTATCAATATCCGCTAAAAAATCATCTTGCATATTTACACCATGCCTATCTTCAAAGTTGACACCGCGAGGCGGCCAAAGTATCAGTAAGACGGTATAGCGCTATTGAAATTTACTTTTCATTTTAAAAGCCAAGCCTACTCACTTGGCTTTTATCGTTATCGCTCAGTAATCACTTACCGCGATTTAAATTTGGCAAACTTATTGAGCTTTGGCCTATTGTTTGTAGCAGATGATATAGAACGATAGAGTTCGCTAATCACCGTATTTGGCTTTGCTGTGAGAGATAATAGAAGCTGACTCCATTGCTCCAGCCAAGCCGCCATAGCGGGTTGATCATAAAGCGCTTTTCGATATAACCAAGTACATTCAATTTCGTCATTAGGGGTAACAAATAACGCATTGGCAAACTTGCTGTACTTAGGCAAATCAATATCGGCGGGGGAAAATGAGACACCCTTTACTTGCCAACTTGGCTTTGGCGCATTTTGCATTACAAATAGTTGCTGTAGGATCGGAGCATTAAACTGGTTTCTGGGTGGATTCACTTGCTTAATTATTTCATCTAAGCTCATCAATTGATGTTCCACCGTCACAGCTAACGCATGGTGCACTTCTTTCAGTATTTCTTCCATGGTGGCGGCTGAAGATAGCTGGGTTCTAACAGGGAGGACTTTCACAAAATAACCTATGATAGCCTCCAACTCCGGTACTTCTCTGCCAGCGAGATCAGTCCCGATCACTAAGTCTTGTTGTTTGGTCACAAATTGTAAGAACAATAAGTACGCGGTCATCATTACCGAGTTTAGAGAAACATTCTGTGCTTTGGCAAACGCCCTAAGCTGCTCACTTTGCTCAACAGATAACACCAATCGCACTTCTTCTCCCAGATCGCTAGCCTGCTCAGATAAAGGCTTATGCGCAGGAAATAACGAAAGTGCAGGTGCATCACGTAATGTATTGCGCCAGTAGCTTTGTTGCTTAGTTGCTTCTTCACTTAGTAAACGCCGCTGTTGCCAATACGCAAAATCAGCATAGTCATAGGGAATTTCAGCCCCTTTCACTTGATCAGTATCACCATAAAATTGACTCAACGATTCAATAAAAATCGCAATGGACCAACCGTCAGAAATAATATGATGCATATTCACCAGCAAACGTAGATGGTCTGGCGCAAGCCAAACGGCCTTAACTTTAATAAGGGGAAGTGCTGCAAGGTCGAATTGGTGCAATGACAGTTGCTGCTGTTGTTCTGCGAGCGCATGCATTTTTGCACTTTCAGTCAATGCAATTAAATCCTGTTGTTCAATCACAATACGATTGTGAGCAACGGTCACTAGCCTAATTTCACCTTCTATTTCTTCAAACCGCGTCCGCAGCGCAGACTGTTGCTCAACTAACTTATCTAATGCGTATTGTAATTTGTCTATATCCAAGTTGCCGCGTAAATCAACACCACCAAACATGTTGTAACTCATGGCTTGGCCCTTATTTGCTGCAAGCTGATGCGCAACCCATAAACTTCTTTGCCCTGGCGACACCACAACAGGGAGATCCTGTGGCCTTTTTTCGAGCGCTGTAATAGTACCTTGTGCCAATTCAATCGCCTTTGCAAACTGCGACAGTACAGGGCTTAGCAACAGCGTTTTAAGCGCTACGCTGTAGCCAAGCGCTTGACTGAGAGCGGCGATAAAGCGCAGTGCAATAATGGAGTCCCCGCCTAGTTTAAAAAAACTATCGTGTCGACTCACTTGCTCAAGACCAAGCTGGGCTTGCCATAACCCAGCAACCAATAGCTCTATTGCTCCTTGTGGTGCAACAAAGTTTATATCAGCTTGTATATCCACTTTTGGTAACGCAGCTTTATCTACTTTGCCATTCACCGTAAATGGTAAGCGCTCTAAAGCGATGATGGTGGATGGCAACATGTATTGAGGCAGATACTTTGCTAACTGAGAAAGTACTTCCTGCTCATCAATTTCACTGGCCACAACATATCCGATAATGCGTGAGGAATTTGCGCTTTCATCAACTATTACGGTTGCTTCATCTATGTTTTGCAAAGCGCAAAGCTGCGCTTCTATTTCTGCAAGCTCAATACGATAACCGCGAATTTTAACCTGATTATCACTGCGTCCGAGATACAACAAAGTCCCATCCGCTTCGTAGCGCACGATATCTCCTGTGCGATATAAACGGCTGCCATCATCACTAAATGGGTTCGCAATAAAGCGTTCAGCGGTCAAATCAGCACGTCCAACATAACCTTGAGCAAGTCCCGCCCCGGCAATGTAAAGCTCCCCAACCGCGTTGGCGGGACAGTGATTCAGGTACTTATCCAGCACAAATAGCATGGTATTACTTAACGCATTGGAGATAGGCTGAACGGTATAATCTACACACGACTTAGGCGTCACCGTATATGCAGAGCACCCTACCACCGTTTCTGTCGGGCCATACTCATTAATGAATCGGCTATTGACTAGCTGTCGGCGAAGCTTACTAACAGTACCAGACATCAACTTATCACCACCTATAACAAAACAGTGGTGGCACGACGAAACGATGTCACGACCAAGGCTTAATAGCCCATCAAGATGCGCAGGTGTGAGTTTAAATAAGGTATCTTCAGTTGCTTGTTGAATACTATCTGCAACATGATTTAGCAGTGCGTCATCTTGATTTATCATCTGCACGCTTTTACCCGCGTAGATAGGCACAAGCAAGCTAGTGATCGTTGCATCAAAAGACAAGGTCGAGCTCACCACCGCACGCTTACAGTCATGCATATAACGCGAGCTTGCGTCCGCTAAGTAGTTGTTTAGCCCCGCTAAGGTGACAGCTACTCCTTTTGGTAATCCCGTAGAGCCCGATGTATAGAGCACGTAAGCGAGTTGTTTACCATCACGTGATGGCAACACAAGTTCTGTGCTCGATTGAGTCATTAGTTGCCGATAACTCAATTGCTCGCAGCTTATCTCAGGTATGGCTTCAAAATCGCTCACCACGAGTGTAAGCTGACTATTCTTAATAAGATATTGCTGTCGTGATATAGGCAGTGAAGCGTCAATAGGAACGTACGCCATTCCTGCTTTTAAGATACCAAAAATACACACTAATGATGCGATATCACGGGACATTCTCAGCCCCACTAAGCTTTGTGGTTTGAGGCCTTGCGCTTGCAGTATTGCAGCAACTTTATCACTAAGTTGTACCAGCTCTTTGTAGGTGAGCGCCCCTGATGCACCTGAAACCGCTATCGCTGCTGGCTGCCGATGGCCATATCGCTGTAGCTGAGTAAGCAGATCATCAGGCGCTTGAACACGCGGACCACTTGGCAATCGACTCACAACATCACCTTGCCATAAACTTGCCTGTGTCACTGGCACCGCAGCTAATGCACTAAGGTGAGTAAGCGCAGACAAAAATGCAGTTTGCAATTGCGCGATAAAACACGCTTGATATAGCTCCTTAGCGTAATAAAAGTGGCACTGAACGCCTTCACCTTGAATATCAATAATGTCTAAATGTAAATCAAACGGCATAGTAAAGCGATGCGCTTGGGTATGGGTTAACGCGATATTATTTAGTTTTTTGGCACTTTGTTTATCACGACGTAAATAGTTAAACATCACCTGAAAGAGCGGATGTGTGCCATTGACTCGCTCAACGGCTAGCGCGTCGATAAGCTGTTCAAATGGTAAATCTTGATTAGATTGCGCAAAGTGATGATGATCTTTTGCTTGCGCTATCAGTGTCGCAAAGCTATCGCTATCTTGAATTCGTAGGGCGCTGACTTGAGTATTGACAAAAAAACCGATCACACCCAAAGTTTCGGCTAAATGTCGGTTTGCAACGGGTACGCCGACTAACACATCCTGTTGACCACTATAACGTTGTAATGTCATTTGGAAGACGGTAAGCATAACCAGATAAGGCGTCGTACCAAAGCGCTCTGCTGCTGCGCTAACCATCTCAGCCACGCTTTCTGATAAAGTGATACTATGAGTCGCCATTATATAGGTGTCTAACCGCCTTGCTGACTCTGTTGCCGGTAAGGTGATTGCTTCTATCCCCTGTGGTAACCGTGCTACCCAGTTATGTTTTTGCTGTTCGAGTTTCGCGCTATTTTCTTGCTTGGATTGCCACAAAGCATAGTCAATATAGTCGACTTTTTTCTCAATTGACGGCTCCTTATTAAGGGCAATCAATTGATACACATCTATAAACTCATCAAACAAGATTTGCATTGAAGTACCGTCGGTAATGATATGGTGCATGACAATTAACAGTTCGCAACGCCTATCTTGTGTGATCAATACCACACGCAGTAATGGATCTGACAACAAGTCGAATGGCCGCATTGCTTGCGTGAGCGCCTCAGTGATCAAGTATTGGTTTGATTGCACTTGCGACAGCGCAACAAATTCAAAAGTTAGTTGGGGATTTTGCTGCTGAAAAACACCTTCAAGCGTTTCAGTAAATTGGATTTGTAATGCACCATGACGATCCTGTAGTACCGCGAAGCTTTGCTTCACCAGCTCAGCATCTAGCTGTCCATCGAAATACAAAGAGCCCGCCAAATTATAAGCTTTATCATTCGGTGCAATTTTCCAAGCATACCAAAGCCTTTGCTGTGCGGCTGTTAACGGTGCTTTAGCCTGTAACTCGGAGCGGCTCGGTAAACTCATTTGAGTTGTATTTGCCCTTTGTTTTATCAAGTCATTTAGCTGTTGGGTTGATGTCGAGTGTAGCCTAGATTTTCGTTGGCGTTTTCTCGTTGGTGCTTCCACTTTCGGTCTCCAATTTAGGACAATGCAACTGCCACTTTTACTTGGCAAGTAGACGAGTGAAAAAATGAAAAAAACAGTCGCAAATAAAAATGATTCCTTTTACTAAATTTTTGTTTCGACTTTTCGTCCTTGAGGAAGCGCACTCAGTGCGCTCAATTATTGCCAAAATAACAAAATCAGGAATGGAAAAACCCATGCGAAGCAAAGCTCATCAATCAACAGCATTAACCTTAATGCTGTCACTGGTCTACTTCTCTCCAAATGCTCAGGCCAACACTGAAAAAAGCAGTAACAACATTGAACGGATCGATGTTGTGGGCCAGCCCATTAAACGAAATTCAGGTCCAACAGGCTTAGACCTTAGTGTTAAGGAAACACCTCAGTCTGTGACTGTGTTAAGTCACCAGTACATGGATGACTTTGAACTAGACGATTTGGAAGATGTGCTGGTTCAAACAACGGGTATCTCTCGTTATAAGTTTGGCGCTGGTGACAATACCGAGTTTACTTCTCGTGGCTATCTAATTAATGCACTTGTTAAAGACGGCCTACCGACTTCTATCGCAGGCCCACAGGAAAGCCGTCTAGATACCATAGTCTATGATCGTGTTGAAGTACTCAGAGGTGCGGCTGGGTTAATGGCGGGAGCAGGACAACCCTCAGCGACATTGAATGTTATTACCAAACAACCAGATCGCGATGGCTTTGTTGAAGTGGGTGCGGAATTTGGTTCTTGGAATAAAGTTCGCACACACGTTGACGCCACAGGCGCACTTAGCGATGATAAAGCGCTCGCAGGTCGTATTATTCTCGCGTATGAAGACAAAGATAGTTACGTAGACAAAGAGAACAGCAATAAAATCGTTGCTTACACTCAGCTACATCATTACTTTTCTGAAGATACCGAAGCGTCATTTACCGTGCACTATCAAGATAATGAGCTAAAGCTATCACCATGGGGGCTGCCAATTTTTTATTCTGATGGTTCTTCTGTTGAGGTAGATAAAAAAACCAACCTCTCTTCTCCGGATAGTTACAATGGTAATACCCATCAAAGTTATCACTTCAAGCTTTCTCATCAAATCAACTTAGACTGGGAACTGAACTTTGGTGCACAGTACAGCAAAACGGAAGCTGACATTACTATGACCTATTTCAGTGGTAACCCTGATAAAGAAACCGGACTTGGTTTGCAAGGTGGTGACCGCCGCTGGATTGAAACCGTTGATGGTACCAACTTTATTTTAGGCTTGGTTGGCCGATTTGAACTTTTTGACCGCGCTCATCAAGTGAATGTGACTTATCTAAATGCTGATTTTGAGTCTAGTGATGACCGTTATGAAGAGTTAGATGAAAATGCCAGAACTATCTTCTACCCGCTGCAATCCATCAATAATAACCTTCATCCAGCATCACATTTAACCGCTACGGACAAGCAGTTTATTGGTTATTGGGATAAGACAACTAAAGAGCAAAGCTTAGCGATTAGTAGTAAGCTCGTGCTAACCGATGATTTACATGCCATTGCGGGTATCAAGTTTTTCGATTATGAGCGCACCAATGAGCGAGATTTCGCTTGGAGTGGATTCTCTAGTGATAAGGGTGACGAAACTGGTGAAAGCTTATACCTAGGCCTCGTCTATGACATCAATGAACGGGTCAGTACTTATGTTAGCTATACCGATGCGTATGAGCCTCAGCTAGACAAAGTCGACGTCAACTTAAAACAACTTACTCCTATTACTGCACGCAATGTCGAAGTCGGGTTTAAAGCAAACTTACTTGATAACCGCTTACGCTTAAACATGGCTTACTTTGACAGCTTGAAGGAAGACTTTGGCGTTGTTATTCCGGAATATGCCGATCAGCGACCTGCAAGATATCGCCCGGTAGATGGTGCCGAAGCGGATGGCTTTGAAATCGAACTGGATGCCAACATTACAGAAGATTGGCAGGTCAATATTGGCTACAGTGACTTTGATGTGGTTGATGAAAATGGTGAAGACATCAACTTATATGCACCAAGACAAACGCTTAATTTTAGCACTAAATATACCTATGAAGCGTGGAGTTTCGGCTTAAATGCAACATGGGATACAGACCGAAAAGTAGATATTTTAAGTGTGCCTGGTGTTGATCTTGGCCTCCCGGCAGGTGGTCGTCGTGGTGCTGTACGCGCAGAGCAAGACAGTCAAACGCTAGTAAATGCTCATATCAAGTATGACCATTCAAAACAGTTAAGCTTTAAATTGAGTGTCAGCAACCTCACGGATAAAACGTTTTACGATACGTATGGATTCGTTCCTAAAAAGTATAGCGAACCTCGTGCATATAACTTAAGCATGAAGTATCGCTTCTAACATAAGCACTTAATCTTGAATCATAAAAAGGGGCTGCAAAGCCCCTTTTTATGATCAGTGTATTATCACTGCTTTATGATTTGCGTAGAAACACGTTTTGCCGCAATTTCAGCTTTGCGAAAAGGCAGTGCTACCAGCTTATTTTGCTCACTATAGTATTGTGTTTGGTCATTAGCATTGAGCGAGTTTGGATGCTGTGATTGAGAGTAAGTTAACAAGCCTTTCGCCTTCACCCCTGAGTCATCGAAGTCAACAACCATCATCCAACTTGAACCAAAGTGCAACTCATAACCTCGTTGCGATAACCCACTCCACAGCGGTCTATCGTTGTACGGTGTCATCACTGACGGCGCTGCAATCGGAGCAAATGTAGTTTGATCGAGGCGATTTTGCGTAGCGAACACGTTAAGTCCACCTTCAACATTCATATTTCCCTGCCAAGCAAAGCGCTTCCCGTGCTGTTCAAAAAACTGTATATCGCCAAGCGGTGCATCCAGTGCAAAGCCTGAATGACGAACAATTTCTCCAGCAATGGCAAGCTCTTTAAAAAGCGCTTCATTGATGCGGATATTTCGTGGGGTATTTACTGGGTCCTGCGGGTTGAAACTAACCTCGAAGTCTTCTCGATCATTGACTCTTGCAACAAACTCCCTCACTAAGTGTGCAGCCAATGAAGACTGCTCAAAACGCCCGTCCCACTTTTTAATTGCTTGGCATGTTGGGGCTAGTGCAAAAATTTGACCATTGACCGTAACCTCTTTGGTTTGCCAGCTTTGCTCGCACGCTGCAATGACAGTATCAATAATCGGGGTGATTTGTGCGGTATTGGCTAACAGAATTGCGGTGACTTCATCAGCATCAAATTTTTGCTCGTCACCAATTGGATGACTTATTTGCGCCAAAGAATATCTCGTTCTACGACTTTGTAAAACACTGTGCTGACCATAAAGAGGAGAAACCTTAGCAATTGGGGCACTGGCATTTGCAAGCCAATATGAATCATTGGCATTTTGCACATAGTCCTTGCGTGCAAGCTTAGGCTTTTCTGCGTATGGTACACTTTGCTGATAATAATAAGCGGAATCATCACCGGGTAGCACTGGTACTCTAAACTTTTCAAAATACTGTTTTGCCAACGCATTCTCATTCAAATAGCGAAGAGCTGTTGATGATAAATGCGGTACATTGGCAGCATCAATATAAAATGCGTGACCATCTTTATCTGTATAAATCGCGTTATTGAACATTAAGCCATTATGATCTTTAAAGCTTTGTTGAAATTCCTGCAAAGTTTGCGCTTTATTTATCGCAAGCCAATGATCGATAGCAGCAAAATTATCCAAATTAGTATTTTTTAAAATGTACGCATGCTGTTCTGTCCAATCTAATACACCAGGGATTTCAATCAGCATCCCTCCCTCAGCCTTATATACAGGCTTATGTAAGGATTGCATCTCACCTGATGCACTCAATACCTCGACAACGATGTCCTTTTCCACTATCCGTTTAGATTCACCATCTAAAACATAACCAAGTGGGGTTGTGTTATCCAATGTTAAACGGTAAATCACACTTTGTGTCGATGCTGAGTAAGTATGGCTCCACGCAATATTATGATTGAAGCCAATATTCACTACCGCAGGAAAGCCCAGCAATGATGCTCCCATCACATCTAGTTCGCCAGGAATATTGGCATGATAGGCCCAAAAACGCATCTGCCCTGTCATGGGAAAATGCGGATTCGCCATTAGTATCCCCTTACCATCATCACTAAAATCGGCACCGATAGCCCAAGCATTTGAGCCTTGTGTCATAAGCTTATCGCCGTCAGGGACTGCAGCTAACGGCGAGGTTAGCTTTAGAGGTTCCGATGCACTGGGCAGCCAAGCATTACCTTGCTCTGGATGTGCTTGCAAAATTGCAGTAGCAAACTGACCAAGACTCGCGCCGCTTCCCGCAGCTGCAATGTTAGCAAGTACATCAACGGCCGTTATGGGCTGCACCCAGCTTTCATCTTGGCAAGTTGGTTCTAACCTTGCCTTACCTTGTTGCACTTCAGTGAGATACAAATTAAAACCTGCAGCAAAGCCTTCTGCGGCAGCTTGAGTATCTTTGGATAACGTCGGAAAAGCGAGCTTAGCCTGCCCATAAATATCAGCAATTTTATATAGATAATCAGACATTACATGACGGTTATCACCAGCTTGATAGTGATCCGGTCCAAAATACTTAGCACGTTCTCCTCGAACCCTTAGATAGCTATCGGCAAGCACACAGCCATGATCTTGCGCTTGAGCATACCCAGAACCAAAAGCTAATGAACGTAAGTTGCTGGCATTAACATGGGCAATACCAAATTCGGTTCGGGTGATTTTGGCTTTTAGTTTCGAAGCGTGTTTTATATTACTTTGTGCTGCCGAATGATCAGCCTGACAGGCCAATGGGCCAAATAATAGCAAAGGGATGAGCAGTGTATTGGAATTCATAATTATCCTTTTTAATGAGTGCTGTTTAAAAATCAAATCATTCATCGACGAATAGGGTAAGTAAGACGGACTTAAGTAAGAGGTGAAGCAAATACAAAAAACGGGTGATAGCCACCCGTTCTAGTTATTGATTTTCTATCTCTGCGAGCAACGCTTCTTCAATAAGAAACGCTAGATTATCGATATTTGGGTCTTCGAAGAATGCAGCTGGAGCTATCTCAACAGCGAAGGCCTGTTTAGCTTTCGCTATCATTTGTATTGCAATAAGCGAATCACCACCGAGTGTAAAGAAGCTGTCAAAAATACCCACTTCACTATAGCCAAGTGACTCACTCCATAGTGTTGCAAGACGTTGTTCAAGCTCACTTTCTGGCGCTTCAAATTCAACATCCATAACAGGGCGAGATTTTCCTTGTTGCACGCTGTTAGTGCTAGGATTGGCAATCACTGCTGTAGTGAGTAACTCTTGCAACTTAGCTTCTCGTTGTGCCCAGTTCATGGCTGCAGCGTAAAGATGTGGCAAGTCGGCAGAGATGGCTTGTATAAACAGCGCCGCACCTTGTTCACGATCGAGTCCTAAGCCACTCGCCACTTGTTGCCCAGCAGCCATACCTATGTTATCCCATCCATCCCAATTGATTGTGCATACCGGGAATGGTAAAGATCGATAAGGCAGCGCATCTAGATACGCATTTGCAGCACAATAGTCACCTTGCCCAAAGGCGCCAAGCACAGAGGCGAGCGACGAGCAAAATATCATTTTCGCTAGTTGATGATGCGCGAATGCCTGTAATAGATTATTGGCACCAGATACTTTTGCAGCTAAGGTTTCAGATACTTGCTGCGGGCTTAACTGAGATAACACACCACCTCCAGCAACGCCGGCTGCATGAACAACGTGGCTGATATGACCGAGCTGCGCTTCGGCTTGGGCTATGGCACGGGTTAATGCTGCCAAATCTGTTACGTCCCCTTGCAACACCATCAGATCTGGTGCGAGTGCTTTTAACTCGTTCAACTGAGTAAATAATGCCTGCTCTTTTGAGTTTTCGTTATTAACAGCGAGTTCAGGCCATTGTTGCGCTGTGGGTATGGCTCGGCGGCTCAACAGCGCGATTTTATGTCCTTGCTGCGCCAGTTTATTCGCGAGAATAAGCGCTACACCTCCTAATCCCCCTGTAATAAAAGTAACTGGATTATCCGGTCCCGATACTGTTGTTACCACTTCAGTCACTGCTTGCTGTGACAAGCTAAAAGCATTTCTACCACGCACAGCAATCTCTATGCTGCTTTTCTGTGCTAAGTTTTTCAGTATTGTTGAAACTAAGGTTTTACTGTTTGTCGATGACTCTGCCTCAGTGACTTCAACCACCTGTACAAACAACTCAGGGACTTCATGACACAAGGCTCTAGTTGCACCTAAAATTGTCGCTTTTGATGGTGATACCGCTTCATTGCCTAACACAGAGAAAAGTCCAGTAGCAACTAAACTTACCCCTATTTTATGTTCCGAAGCCCATTGCAGTAGCGCCAAGTGGCTAGTAAACGCCAGGGTATCAGCCCCAAGTAACCTTAAATCAACGACTCGAACAATATCATCAGATTGCGACATAATGGTCTCAAACGTTTCTATTTGTTGAGTATTACCGCGATAAACTTGCTCTTGTTGCTGAACAAAATCATTACCATGCCAAAGCTGTAATACGGAAACTTGTTCTGCATTCAACGCATCCATTAAGGCTTCACATAATGGGCTATCATCACAAACTACCAGCCACCGCTGACCACTCAAAGGTGCGCTTGGCGCAAGGTTTTGCATCGCCTGTTGCCACACTGGAGCTAATAGTTCAGGCTTAGATTGCGCGTCAGTCACAGAATCCTGATTGGCTTGTGCCGCTTGCCAGAAGCTTGTGTTTGCAAATGCATACTCTGGTGCAAGCATCTTTTGACCATGGGGATAATTCGTAACTTTGTGCCAATCAATGTGCAGGCCATATTGCCATAATGTAGCAAGGGTTTTCGCAAACGGTGGCACGCTGGACTTTAGGTCTCTTACATGGGCAATTGAGTGCAGGACTATTGCTTTCTCACCGAGGTTTTGACTACTCAGTTTTTGTAAGGTATCACCGGGACCTGCTTCGATTAATACTTGGCATGTTTGCGCCAGCGTTTGAATTCCTTTAGCAAAATCAACTGGCTGACGGATATGATCAAGCCAGTATTGTACTGAGGTCGCTTGGCTATCTGTGATCCATTCTCCGGTGATATTAGAGACAAAAGGAATTTTTGGCGCTTTGAGCTCAACCTTTGCAAACGCCTGTGCAAAAACAGCTAACACGGGCTCAGTTAGATGACTATGAAATGCGTGAGAGACGTGTAAACGGGTACAACTGACCTGCTTTTCTTTTAATTCACCTTGCAGCATTTTAATCGCCGCTTTTGTTCCTGCCACCACCGTATTTTGCGGGCTGTTATAGGCTGCAATATCCAATTCAGCATTGAGGAAAGGCGCAATAGTATCGGCATCTGCCATAACAGAAAGCATCGCGCCTTCTGCCATTTGCTGTAACGCTTCCCCCCTTGCAACAACGAGATGAATGGCATCATCTACAGACATTACCTCCGCTAAACAAGCCGCAACATATTCACCAATACTGTGACCTAACATCGCGTGGGCTTGTACTCCATGCGCTTGATAGCATTTAGCCATAGCATAAGCCACAACAAACAATGCAGGTTGCGTTACCCTAGTTTGATTTAAGAGTTGATTGGCAGCTAATATCTGCTCATCGGAGGGGAAAAATACCGCTTCTAGTTCTGCACGTAATTTACTTGGGAAACGTGCTAGTACGTCATCGAAGTGAGTCTTAAACTCTGTAACATGACGATATAAAGGCTGTGCCATCGTCACATACTGTGAGCCCTGCCCTGAAAACAGCAAGCCTATCTGCTCTGCTTTCTTCACTATCTCATCGGCATATTCACGATTTAACAACTCGATTGCCTGCGCTTCATCTTTTGCGACAATAGCCTGATTTGCAGGCAACCTACGCTTTTTATGCTGCAGCTGTGCAGCTATAAGCGTCAATTGCTGTGGGTTCTGTGTTATGGCTTTGGCAAGCTGTTGACGCTGCTTAGCTAAACTAGCTGTATTAGCCGCTGAAATTGGTAAAATGTGCCATGGTGCGGGGGCGCTTGCGACCTTTTCAGTTACAGGTAAATACTCCTCCAAAATAACGTGTGCATTGGTCCCCCCCATTCCCAGAGAGCTGACCGCAGCGCGGCGAGGACCATCACAATCCCATGTTTGCGCGTGCTCAGGTAAATAAAACGGACTGTTTTCGAAATCAATTTTACTGTTTTGAGGCGAGCTATGAATGCTCGGCGGGATCTCTTTGTAGCGCAAGGCTTGAATAGCTTTAATTAAACCAGTCACACCAGCCGCTGAGTCTAAATGACCAATATTTGCTTTAATTGAGCCAAGGGCACAATATTGTTTTTCAGTGTGCTGATAAACTTGTGATAGTGCTGCGACTTCAATTGGGTCGCCAAGCTTTGTGCCGGTGCCATGGCTCTCAATGTAGCCGATAGAGCGCGGCTCGACATCTGCAAACTCCAAAGCGGCACGTATCGCATTTGCCTGCCCCGTGACGCTTGGCGCGGTATAGCCAACTTTGTCTTTGCCATCATTATTAATCGCAGATCCCTTAATCACTGCTAAGATGTGATCGCCATCTTCTATCGCTTCTGCCACACGTTTTAATACCACAGCAGCAGTGCCACTGCCAATTAAGATGCCATCGGCGTGTTCGCTAAATGCACTCAACTTACCACTGGTTGATAAGCTGCCACCAGCAGGCGCAAGATATCCTTGTTCGTCGAGTAAGTTGAGCCACACACCACCTGCAAGGGCTGCATCACACTCATAGTTTTGCAACGCTCGACAGGCCATGTGTACGGCGACTAAAGAGGTTGAGCAAGCCGTTTGCACCGTTACCGCAGGTCCAGTTAAATCAAGTTCGTAACTAATGCGAGTAGCCAGCGCGTCTTTTTCATTGCCATTGGTGAGCGCTAAGAGGCTAGTGATGTCATTGTCTTGCTGCTGCGGCAATAAATGTTTAAGTAAGTATGCTGGCACACCACAACCGGCAAATACGCCTGTGAACTGGCCACTCGTTGGTAAGCCTGCATGCTCCAAAGCGTGCCAACACGTTTGCAGAAATAGGCGCTGTTGAGGATCTAATTGTGTTGCTTCTTTTGGTGTATAGCCAAAAAACTCCGCATCGAACTGAGCTTTATTTGCAAATGGGATGGACGCGTTGACATAATCAGGGTGGCTGCGCTGTGCTTCACTTACCCCCGCAGCCGTCAGCTGCTCTTCTGTCAAAGTCTCAATAGCGCAATGACCACTGCGAACGTTTTGCCACAATGCTTCAACGTTATCGGCATCAGGAAAGCGTCCAGCCATTCCCACCACTGCAATATCTAAAGGATTAAATGTTTGCTCTGTCATTAGTTACACTTCTCTTGATTTACGCTTCTTGGCAGCAAAGGCGCTCATAGCTTGCTTTTGTTTTTTATTATTTGACGTTGGCAGTGATGTGGTTTGCGCACTGACTGTTGTCGTCAAATAACTCGCTAAGCTGGCAATACTTGGGTACTGAAATAGATCCGTTAATGATAATGATGGATGATCAGGCTTGAGTTCATCATATATCGCCATCAGTAACAGAGAGTGACCACCTAAGTCGAAAAAGTTTTGTTCTATTGCAATGGAGTCTCGTTGTAGGTGGCGAGCAAATACTTTGATTAACTGCTGTTCTAACTCACTTGCGCTTGATTTAGGCGTTTCACAGCTCTGCATCACTTTGATATCCGGCAGTTTATGACGCTCTAATTTGCCACTTTCAGAAAGAGGAAGTTTATCTAACACCAAAATCGCATCAGGGATCATATAATGAGGTAATTGCTGTTGTAGAGCTTGCTTCAATTCAACTTCTGTTACACCATCAGCCTCAACATAAGCGACTAAACTTGCTGAGCTTTGTGTATCCCTAAGCTGTACCACCGCATGTCTAACTTTAGGTAGGTTGCAAAGTTGTGCTTCAACTTCTGATAACTCTACTCTAAATCCTCTTATCTTCACCTGATGGTCTTGACGACCTATGTATTCCAGCTGTTCTCCCTGCCAACGTACCAAGTCGCCGGTAGCGTACATGCGAGCGCCATCTTGGCTAAATGGATCAGCAATAAACTTACACGCTGTCAATCCAGATTGCTGCCAATAACCTCTCGCTAAAATATCACCACCAACGTACAACTCACCTACTTCACCTTGTGGCACTAACTGTAATGCGCTATCTAACACATAAAGCTGTCGACCTTGGATAGCATTACCAATCGGTACATTGGCAGATGGTTCAAGTGCGGTGCAGTCAAATACACTTGCTTCTACAACAATCTCTGTAGGCCCATAGGTATTCAGCAATTTGACATGATCTAACCCCGCAGCTCGCCAATCAGCAATCCCGGTTGTCGACATCGCTTCACCACCTGAGTGCACCTGACGAAGATGAGGAAGCGCCAGTGTGCCATGACGTTTAGCTTGTTGCGCCCACGAAGCTGCGATCGTACGCCAGTAAGCCGCGCTTAAGTCCATGACAGTAATTCGATGTCGTTGCGCTTGGGTATAAAGCGTTTGCGCGTCCCATAATACATCTTCTCGAAGTACTAAGGTCGCACCCACAGTCCAAGTTGGAAACACTTGCTCAACGAAAGCATCAAAGTTTGCGGTCGCAAACTGCAACACCACATCCTTTGCAGTTAGGGCCATAAAGTCGATTGCTGAGGCAATGTATATCGCCAATGCCCCATGCTCTATCGCTATTCCTTTAGGCGCTCCTGTCGAGCCAGAGGTATAGTTTAGATAAGCCACAGCAAGATGATTAATATCACCAACATCCTTTATTTCATCTGCCAAGCTTGATGTATTAAATAACTCAGCAGGTGTGAAAACATCGCCCTGCCATATTGCGCTAGTTGTGACATCATCACTAATGAGTTTGCAACAGTTGGCATCTTCTAACATGAATGCCAATTTAGCTTCAGGGAAATTGGCATCCAGTGGTAAATAACCCGCACCAGCAAGTAAGCATCCTAGGGTACAAGCCAGCATGTCAGGTGTCCTAGGTAACAGGATCCCCACGACACTTTCCGCTCCAACGCCCTCCGCAGAAAGTTTCTGTGCAACAGTACATGCGCGTTGCCACAGCCAGCTATAACTGTAATCTTCATTGCGATAAATAATGGCAGTTGCTTCAGCACTTACACTCGCATGCTGCGCGATTTGCGAAAGCCAGTCGATTTTTTCTTCAGTGCTCGCTTTGCCCTTCCCAAGCGCTAATAATGCGTCCTCTTGTGTCACCATCACTAACTCTGCAATCGCTTCATTAGGGTGTCGAACTGCCTGTTGTAGCAGGGTGAGCCAGCTTTGCATAAAGTTTTGCATCTGCGCTTTTGAGAACAGGGTACCGTTATACTGAAGCTCTAAATCAAGATGGCCTTCATTAAATAATCTAGAATCTAAGCTAAAGTCAAACTGTACTTCTTGATTGAGCGCTTCCACAGTACTTGCTTGCACAGATGCACTTTCACACCAAGGGTTTGCTTGGTACTCAACATGGTTAAGCATGAATTGGAATAACGGGTTGTGCCCAAGCTTGCGATCTGGGTTTAACAACTCGACTAGTTTTTCGAATGGGTAATCTTGATACTGTTGCGCCTCTAGCGCCCGCTGTTTGACCTGAGCTATCACGTCACCGAACGTCATGGCAGGGTTAATATCTGCGGTAAGCACTTGCGTATTAACAAAAAAGCCCAACATTTCTTGAGTCGAGGCACTACGTCGATTTGCGACCGGAACGCCAACTCGTGGCTTTGACTTACCATATAAACGATAAAACGTAACCTGCAAAGATGCTAACAACAACATGTACAAACTTGCACTTTGCTGATGTGAAAAGGCTTGGAGTTGCTGAACTTGGCGATAATCTAATTGCTCACATAACAATCTAGACTGTAACCCTTGCTGCGTTTTTTCACGCTGCGCAGTGATAAGTTCCTCATCCCCATCACCTGATAGCTGTGCTAGCCAGTAAGTCCGTTGTTGTTTTGCATCTGCACTCTCGAGCCAATCTTGCTGCCATTGAGCAAAGTCACCGTACTGCAGTAAACTCGGCTCTATATTTACTTCAGTACCTTTTTCAAGCGCATGATATATATCAGCTATTTGCTTTATCAACAGCTCGAAGGACCATGCATCCCCCACAATGTGATGCATCGCTACCAATAAAGTAAACTGTCGCGGTGCAACCTCCACCAATGCAACCCTGAAACAATCTCCCTCCATAAGAGCAAAGGGAGTTTGATACCACTTAGCAATCCAGCTGGATTGGTGCTGCTGAGATAAATGTGACATATCTTCAACACACCAGTTCAATGGACGAGATGACGCAGTCTGTCGCCATTGTCCACTTTCACTTTTCATAAATTGCTGTCTCAAGATTGGGTGGCGGGCAAACACCACACGGCAAGCCTGCTCTACATGCTCAATTGACACTGAGCCTACTAACGTAGTTTTTGCCCCAATATGATAGGCGTTGCTTTCAGGCTGCAGTTGCCATAGAAACAGCTGCCTTTGCTGTTGAGCGCTTAAAGGGTGATCTATTTGATGCGTTGGGAGTAACTGAAGCCTGTTCGTGTTTTGCGCCTTACTGTGTTTAACAAGCTCACAAAAATCACCAAATTCAGGGGCATTAAATAAACAAGTCGTCTCCAGCTGACAATCAAACTGTGTTTGAACCAACGCAATTAAACGTACCGCTTTGAGTGAATTCCCGCCTAAAGAAAAAAAGTTAGCTCGGTTATTTGTCACTGGATAGTTGAGTACCTGCTGCCACGACTTAGCGATCGCTTGTTCAAAATCAGACCATGCTTCTACCGTACATTCTACTTGTCCAAGATTGCGCAACGCTTCGCTATCGAAAGTGCCGTATGGCACCAACTGCGCTCTTTGATATAACTTAAGACAAGCGCTACGCTGCAATTTTCCGCTAGATGTTTTCGGCAATGTGCCCTGATCAAGCAGTAATACGAGTTCGGGACTGTGGCCGAATTGCGTGCTGATAAAGTTTCTTACTACTTCAGCGGTGAGCTCCGCCGCAACAGTGTTTCGATAGCTGTTCGTCGTCTCAATAGCAAGACCAATCCCTTCTCCAGTTTCCGCGCTTGGAACTGGAAATGCTGACACTCGACCTTTACGCACAAAGCTCAATTCCGCTTCTATCACTCTTTCGATATCTTGGGGATAGACATTGTGGCCATTCATGATGATTAGATCTTTTTCTCTTCCTGAGATAAAGAGTTGGCCATCGTAGATATAGCCCACATCACCTGTTCTTAACCAACGCTTGCCATCTAGCTCGATAAATGTGGCGCGTGTCGCTTCTTCATTTTGCCAATATCCGACCGCGATACTGGGACCTGCAGTCCATATTTCTCCAATCAAACCATCTGCAAGTTGCTGATGAGTTTGTGGATCGCTAATACGTAAGAAATGCTCACTGGCGACGATACCGCAGCCGACTTGATGGCGATAATGTTCTGTATTTCTCCAGTCCTGACTTGGAACCGACTCTGCAATACCTGCGGCTAATTTAGCGCTATCAAATGCCGTCACATATGCGCCTTGATTGGCATGGCTGCCAGTCACCATCAATGTTCCTTCAGCGAGGCCGTAGCATGGGTAAATAGCCTGTTTGTTTAAACCACAAGCAGAGAAGCGCTCAGCAAAGTCAATGAGTGTATCGTGTCTGATGGGCTCAGCCCCAGAGTATGCAACTCGCCAATGACGAAGATCGAGCTCTTCTAGCACTTTTTCCTTTACTCTCTCCAAACACAATCGAAATGAAAAGTCAGGGCCTCCAGAGATAGTCCCCTTGTACTGACTTAGTAGTTGTAACCACCTTACAGGCCTTTCCATAAAGTAACGAGGAGAAGTCAATACCAGAGGAAATCCCATAAATAAAGGTTGTAGTAAGCCTCCAATTAACCCCATATCATGAAATAGCGGCAACCAGCTAACCATGACATCGTTGCTCGTCGTCTCCATCCGCTCGCTAATCGCTCGCTCATTCGCAATTAGGTTCTCATGACTAACCATCACCCCTTTAGGTGTTGCTGTTGAACCTGATGTGTACTGCAAAAATGCAATGTCACTCGGCGCTGTATTGGCACGTTGAGCTGGTATATTTATCTCTTGCAGCTCATCAACACTTAACATGGACGCACCGGAAGTTTGGTCAGTCAGTGCTTGCACCGTCTCACTGAAACGGGCTGTGGTAAGAATTAAAGTCGCACTGGCGTCTTTGGCGATTCCTATCGTTCTCGCGAGATGTTGTGGCTTCGTCGATTCAGGAGGAAAGCTAGGAATAGCAGTGATCCCACAATACTGACAGGCTAAAAAGCTGGCAACGTACTCAATACCAGTTTCCATCAAAATCAGGGCTCTATCTCCTGGTTTTGCATACTGTTGAAAATGACTGGCAACAAACATCACTTTTTCAAGTAGCGTTTGATAAGTCCACTGCGTAGTCAATTTGCGCTCAACACAGACCAGCGCAAGTTGATTAGGCTGGGTTTCAGCATGATGTATAAGGTGGTCAGTTATTGTAATGGCGGACATAGTTTACTCCGTAAATCACCGACGTTTTGAATGGTATCCAGCCACGTTCTAACGCCTGCTAACGAAAAAATCGGATAAATATGCCGAACATTTGAAACATAAAATTTACAAAAATATCGACACTAAGCGGATAACAGGTAATTAGGACAATCAGCTTGTTAAAGCTTGACGTAAGCTCAGTGGTCTCATATCAGTCCAATGTTGATTGATATAATCAAGACAAGTCTGCTTGTCTCCTTCACAGCCTACTTCACGCCATCCCCCAGGAATTGATTTATAACTTGGCCAAAGAGAGTATTGTTCTTCATGATTAATCAATACTTTAAATGTGCTATTTTCATTATCAAAGCTCATAACTTTTACCCAGACTGTAAATAAACGAAGTTGCTAGCAATGACGCCTCAACTGCAAAATTATTTAGTTTTATTTCACTCAAAATGAAATCCAGGCGCTCAGCATTGCAGTTTCGTTGATGGTTAAATCCCCAAAACCAATACTTTTGTTAATCATAAGAAAAAAATAAAACACAAAAAGTAAACTTTGTACTTGACAGTCCTCCTTTATAAAAAATAGAATAACTGATAATTATTATCATTTGCGTTGTTGTTATTTTTGAAATGCTTAAGGAGTAAGTAGCTGTGTCTCAATTTGCGGTTAAGTGGTCGCGTGTTATTTCTGAAAACGAGTCAAAATTACTTGTATACCTATCCAGTATTTTACGCTGTCCATATTTAGCTGAAGATGCCTTGCAAGATACCTATATTCGGTTAGCTGGCATGTCCACAAGCCAGAATGAAGCCGTCAAAAATGCAACTAGTTTTTGCTATCAAGTTGCACGAAATATCGCTATCGATATGTTGAGAAAGTTCAATCGTGAAAATTTAGTTGATATTGAGGCCAGTCATTTTGAACAACTGACTGACCACCAAATAGATGTTGAATCTAAATATGAGAGTGAGCAGCTGAGTGGAAAGATCAACGATACAATTGGAAAGCTATCTCGCCGCCATCAAAACATTCTCTCTTTTTATCGTCATGGGAGACTTAAACAGAAAGAAATAGCCAACCTTTATAAAATCTCTCCTACCTTAGTCAACTTTATGATCAAAGAAGCTATCAGTAGCTGCCAAACGGAGTTAGTTAGCCATTAGCAATTAATTAGTATAAAACAACGCACCGATCACTCTGACTGTGCGCGAAGCTTTGCTGCAATAAAATCGGCATGGGCAACATAAAACAGCCCGGCTATTTTCCGAATGATATGGTCTTCATGGCTGTCGAGTTCGCCATCTGCATAAGCAACGTGCCACAATAGCTCAATGACCTCGATGCGCTCAATGTCGCTAGTGTGATTATTCACTTGCTTGGCAAAAGAATACATATCTACGGCCTGTTCCACCAATTGCTGCGCTTGTGTTATCAGTGCACTGACTTGTGGTTCAGGCAATTCACAACGTGTTTTGAGTAACTCCGCAATTTTGTCGAACTCCGACTGTTGTAGTTTGCCGTCCGCTCGCATCACTTCGACCAGTAATGCAGCAAGCGCGGTATTAAAGTCAATTTCTTGTTTCGGTGATGATTCCTGCAAGCTTTGAAATAGTTTTTTAAGTTGGTTAAGCAAGTGGCTAATCTCCCATGTGATATACTGTAAATGTAGCAGACTAAAAGGACAGTTATGCGTAAGTTATCATTGAGACTAAATTCATTAAAACTAAGTTCCCTAGTCGTAGGTGCAACACTGCTCTCGGCGTGCCAATATACACCGGTTCCACGAGGCGAACCTGAAAAACTCTATGACTTTGACCACAAAGTACATTATGAGCAAACCACGTATAATGATAACCACTTTCGACTGGCAATTAAGCCAGATAGTTATGCGCATTTTAGGCAACAAAGCGTATTTTTGCTGCGCCATGCCAAACGCTTATGCCAAGGCAGTAACCCACAATTGACATTACTCGGTGGCGTTCAAGGCTTTGATAAGATGCCATTAGAGCCAAGACCTTACCAGAATGACTTAACGGTAGACGTAAAATGTGTGGCCAAATAGCCACACACTTTTGTTAGCGCTACAAATCTTTTTCCGTAACCCGCTCTGGCTTTAGTCTTTATACCAGTTGTATTAAGTAAATGATCTATCTTGAAGCGGGGAAATAGCTTTAGTAGCAAGGCAAAAATTTTGCTATTTAGTTGTTCTAAATGAGAAATTTTTAACGAAGCTAATATGCTATTTCACCCTTCAAATTGATTAGAGAATTAATTCAATTGGTATTATATCCCCAAGGCGCTGTTGGTGCAGCTACCGGTTTCGTTAAATCAAAGTCCACTCGGAACTCTCGCCCTTCACGCACTAAACGATACGTAAACTGCTCTGGGTAGATATACATCTGCCATGTATTTCCTGTTGATTGTGGGATCCCTTGCTGGACAAATAACTGTTTTGAATATTCATCAGCAGGGAACGACTGCACGGTGTTAAATCCCGCATCTAGGGTATGACCACCATACATAGTAGAAACATCGTCGCTGCCATCTTCATGGCGGTGATCGTGCTTTAAGCTCAAACCACTACCGGTTTTGGTGATGATCCAAGTTCTTGAAGCATCTTTTCCTACATGAAATGGGACTTGAAGCTCAGCGTCGCTACATTGACGAACGTGCATCACAAGACGCGCATCACTAAAGCTACTTGGCCCTTGATTATCCACTGTCACTTTACCTTCGTAGGCTTTGCCACAATGCGCTTTAATAGCGTCAAAAAATGCATCATGGCTTGGGATGGAAACCAGCGGGGCAGGACGCGCAAAGGCTGCGCAGCTCAAGGTCGCGAGTAGCGCGAAAGTTAATTTTTTCATTGGAGACACCTAAAACAAATAAAGCCAGAGCTTAATCAGCTTCTGGCTTTGTGGCAAAATTATTCGACCAAATTGAGTAAACAGGTATTATTGCCAAGGTCTTGTCGTAGCAAGCTGCTGCTCAAAAGCATCAATTTGGGCATTTAATAATTCGGTCTCACCGATAAAATCAAGACCACTCAAGAGGCGTGCTTTGATGTCTTCTCGCACCTCAAAGTCAATTGGCGTAATACCTGATCCGCTTATCTGCTGTGCTTCTAGATCAATACTCAAATGCACTTGTGATTGTTGCTCACATGCATCGAAAAGCGCATCTAACTTGCTGACTGGTAACGCAATGCAAAGCATTTGGTTATTACCACAATTGTTAAAAAAGATATCGGCAAAGCTCTCGGCTAAGATCACGGTAAAACCATATTGTTTTAGTGCCCAAGGAGCATGCTCACGAGACGAACCACAACCGAAGTTGTCACGCGTTAACAAGATTGACGCGCCCTGATATTGTCGATAGTTAAGCACAAAGTTCGGATCAGGCTGGCCATCTTCAAGATAGCGCCAATCATAAAACAGCGCTTTATCAAACCCATCGCGGCTGGTTGAAGTTAAAAACTGCTTGGGAATAATTTGGTCTGTATCAACATTGTTTTTGTCTAGTGGCGCAACTAGGCCCTGATGAAACACGCTCATGACGCCTCTCCTCGAATATCAGTAAAGTGACCTGCAATTGCTGCCGCCGCCGCCATTGCTGGACTCACCAAATGCGTACGACCGCCTCGCCCTTGGCGCCCTTCAAAGTTCCGGTTTGAGGTCGATGCACAGCGCTTTTCTGCGCCAAGACGATCATCGTTCATCGCCAAGCACATAGAGCAGCCCGGTTCACGCCACTCAAACCCCGCAGCTTTGAAAATATCGGCTAAGCCTTCTTGTTCGGCTTGCTGCTTTACTAAGCCAGATCCTGGGACGATAAGCGCTTCAACGCCTGCCGCTACGTGCTTGCCCGCCACCACTTGTGCTGCCGCACGCAAATCTTCAATACGGCTATTGGTGCAAGAGCCAATAAATACGGTGTCGACTTTGGCATCGCTTAGCCTTTGTCCTGCTGTGAGGCCCATATATTTCAGCGCGCTGCGCATCGCATCCGCTTTGACTAAATTAGGTTCATCGTCAGGGTTAGGTACTAGGTCATTAATACCAATGACTTGCTCTGGACTTGTCCCCCAGGTTACTTGAGGTTGCACACTGTCAGCATCCAGCTCTACGACACGATCAAATTCGGCATCCGGGTCGCTATGCAAGGTTTGCCAGTAGCTCACTGCGGCATCAAAGTCTTCGCCTTGTGGTGCAAATGGGCGACCACGTAAATACGCAAAGGTTTTCTCGTCAGGTGCGATCAAGCCAGCTTTCGCCCCCATTTCAATACTCATATTACAGAGCGTCATCCGCGCTTCCATCGACAGCGCTTCGATCCCCGAACCACAAAACTCAGCCACATAGCCAGTGCCACCAGCTGTGCCTAATTGCCCAATCACAGCGAGGATCAAGTCTTTTGCAGTCACGGTCGGACGCAATACACCATTCACTTGAATTTTTAACGATTTGGCTTTTTTCTGCTGTAAGGTTTGGGTGGCCAGCACATGTTCAACCTCTGATGTACCAATACCGTGAGCCAACGCACCAAATGCACCGTGCGTTGAGGTATGGCTATCGCCACATACAATCGTTGTACCCGGCAAAGTGATCCCTTGCTCAGGTCCCATTACGTGCACTATGCCTTGGTTAATCGAATTTAAATCGTAAAGCACAATGCCAAACTCTTCACAGTTTTGTGCCAACGCTTGTAGCTGGTTTTTGCTCACCTCGCTGGCAGCATCAATCGAACGGCTCTTGGTCGAGACATTATGATCCATCGTCGCAAAGGTTTTTTCTGGACATCTTACCGGACGATTCTGCTCTCTTAATCCCGCAAACGCCTGCGGTGAAGTGACTTCGTGTACTAGATGACGGTCAATGTACAAGAGATCGGTTTGCTCGTTTAATTTAGCAACCACATGGGATTGCCAAATTTTATCGTATAATGTTTTTGCCACTTGCTCTTACCTTTATTAAACCCTGTCGACGATCGCTTGCGCGACATCCATAGTAGTAAATCCTGCTTGGGGATAGATATCCGGTGTACCTACACCATCTTTCACCGCCTCTGCTACTGCCTTTTCAATTGCGCGTGCCGCTTCATCCTGCCCCAATGAATAACGTAGCATCAGCGCGGCACTTAAGATTTGTGCGATTGGGTTTGCCACTCCTTTACCGGCGATATCTGGTGCTGAGCCGCCCGCTGGCTCATATAAGCCAAAGCCCGATTGATTTAGACTTGCCGATGGTAATAACCCCATGGAACCCGTGATCATTGCACATTCATCAGAAAGGATGTCACCAAACAGGTTGTCGCACAGTAGCACATCAAACTGGCTTGGTTGCTTTACCAACTGCATCGCAGCGTTGTCGATATAGATGTGATCAAGCGCCACATCTGGGTATTCTTTCGCGACTTCATTGACCACTTCACGCCACAGTACACTGGTTGCCAGCACGTTGGCTTTGTCTACAGAAGTCACATGATTGCTTCTAAGTCTCGCTGCATCAAAAGCAAAACGGGCGATGCGTTCGATTTCTTTGCGCGAATAGGTTTGCGTATCAAACGCCGACTCGCTTTCGCCCTCACCTTGGCGACCTTTTTCGCCAAAATAAATTCCGCCAGTAAGCTCACGGACGCATAAAATATCAAAACCTTGCTGGCTAATGTCACAGCGTAGTGGAGAGGCAGCGCTTAATGCGGGTAATAGCTGCGCAGGACGCAGATTACAAAATAGCTGAAAGTGCTTTCTAAGCGGTAATAAGGATGCCCGCTCTGGTTGCTCATTTGGTGGTAAATGCTCCCACTTAGGCCCACCCACAGAGCCAAATAAAATCGCATCAGCGGCTTCACATGCGGCCAATGTCGCCGCGGGTAAGGCTTCACCAAATTGGTCTATGGCCGCACCACCAATCGCTTGTGGTGATTTTTCTAAAGCAAAGTTGAACTTAGTCGCCACTTTATCTAATACCAGCTCAGCGGCTTGCATCACTTCTGGACCAATTCCATCTCCAGCTAGTACTGCGATTTTGTAGTTTGTTTGACTCATCCTGCTTTCCTTTGTTGTTTTAGGCTAGACACTTTTTGTGCTCTATCAATTAGGTTATATACTCGGATCATGGCTCTCACTGACGCTTCGACGATGTCGGCCGCAAGTCCCACACCGTGATATTGCTTACCACCAAACTTGGCAATAATATCGACTTGGCCCAGTGAACTTGCCCCTTTACCCGTCGCATCAAGGTTATATTCCACCACTTCCACCGCCATGCCAGTGATACGCTCGATAGCTACAAACGCCGCTTCCACAGGACCGTTGCCGGTTGCCGCTTCTTGCTTAAGCTCACCATTCAAGGCAATCCCCACAGTCGCGCTAGCGATAGATTGAGAGTTAGAAGATGCATTGACGAACTGTAATTGGTAGCGCTCGTCTTTATCTTTGATTTGGTTGAAATAAATCATCGCTTCAAGGTCATAGTCGTAAACCGTGCCCTTTTGATCGGCTAACGCCAAGAAGCTTTCATACAGGCTATCCATATCGTAATCCGATTTCTGATAGCCAAGCTCGGTAAGACGATGCTCGATAACATGTCGGCCAGAGCGTGAAGTCATATTTAACTGATTACTCGGAACACCAACGGTTTCTGGTGCCATGATTTCATAGGTGTTTTGTGCTTTTAAGACGCCGTCTTGGTGAATACCCGAGCTATGTGCAAAGGCATTTTCGCCTACAATTGCCTTGTTTGGCTGCACCGGCATATTGCAGATTTTAGCAACTTGACGTGACGCGCGATAAATCTCTTCGCTACGAATATCGGTGTGCACTTTTAGGTGGTCTTGACGCATCTTCATGATCATCGCCACTTCTTCTAGTGAGCAGTTACCTGCACGCTCACCAATACCATTGATGGTACATTCGATTTGTCTTGCACCGGCTTGTACCGCCGCGATTGAGTTTGCCACCGCAAGTCCTAAATCGTTGTGACAATGGACACTTAGTCTGGCTTTGTCGATGTTAGGCACATTATTACGAATATGGTAAATCATCGCTGCATACTCGTCTGGTGTGACATAACCTACGGTATCAGGCAAGTTAATCGTAGATGCACCGGCATTAATCGCCGCTTCAACAATACGACACAGGTCTGAGTGAGGCGTACGGCCGGCGTCTTCACATGAAAACTCAACATCATCAGTGTACTTTCTGGCTTGAGAAATGGCCTTAATCGCCATGCTAGTCGCATCATCTAGACTCATTCTTAACTTATGTTCTAGGTGCAGAGGGCTGGTTGCGATAAAGGTGTGAATGCGGCGCTGCTCAGCGCCTTTAAGGGCTTCGCCACATGCGTCGATATCTTTACTAACCGCACGCGCAAGGCCACAAATCGCTGGACCTTTTACCTCGGCAGCAATGCGTTGTACCGCACGAAAATCAGCCGGACTTGATACTGGAAAACCCACTTCCATAACATCCACATTGAGACGACTAATGGTATGCGCCAGCTGTATTTTATCTTCTTCTGTTAAGCTGGCTTTTAACGCCTGCTCACCGTCCCTTAATGTTGTATCGAAAATCCAGACTTTATCTTGCATACCCTTATCCTCAGCCAAAAAAAACCCCGCAAGTGCGGGGTGTCTACAGTAAATGTCGCTCAATTCGCGCAATTACACCCCACCCCTCTGGTTTACCAGTAGGAGGTTAAGAAGGAGTGAAATACGCGCAGTCATTTTCATTGAGCTAAGTGTTCCTGTTGATGAATTGGTTATGTTTTAACATGCTTCAAAAGCGACAATCAAGCATAAATTATCCCAAAAATAGAGTTTAAATCTCGATTTATTGGCAAATAAAATCACAATAACGCCGGTTTTAGAAAATATATTTCAAGATCAGAAGTGAACACAGATAGGATATGAAGTGAGCAGGGTAATTTTGAATTTTAATTACCAATAAAAAAATAGCCAATTTAGGCTATTTTTTTATTGGTTCTGGATGTTTTGCATAACCAGAGGCACCTTTTGCGATATACCGCAACTGCCACTTCAAACGCTCGGTCAGTTCAGCGCGTTGTGGGGGATCTTGATCCAAAGCCTCAGCACCAGAGCTAAATACTAAGGTGACCATTGCTTCAGCTTGCATGTGGGCGTGATGGGTATCTACTCCCGTTTCTGTTTCAAGATAATGAGCAAGCTCTAAGATAAAATGTTTGATTTCTCTGGCTACGGCGGCACGAAACGCAGGCGAAGTACCCGAACGTTCACGCAGTAATAAACGAAATTGGTTGCTCGACTGCTCGATAAATTCCATAAAGGTGTGCACAGAAGTATTGATCACGCTACCACCTTTAGCGATGCGACGCCTTGCTTGGCGCATTAATTGTCGCAAGGTTAAACCCGCTTCATCTACCATAGTCAGCCCGAGCTCGTTCATATCCTTAAAGTGTCGATAAAAAGAAGTGGGTGCGATACCCGCCTCTCGTGCGACTTCACGTAGGCTTAAATTCGAGAAACTATGCTCAGCACTTAGTTGATTAAATGCCGCTTCGATAAGCGCTTGACGGGTCTTCTGTTTTTGTTGGGCGCGTACACCAGCCATGGACTTTCCCCAATTCGCTTCGAAAAATAAGAACAATAAACCGCAGTCTAAACCTTGACGCAGCAAGAATGAAATACTATTTTAGCGTACAGTTGTACGCTGAAATTAGATTTTGAGATTAATTGATGAAAAAACCACCCATTTTATGGACCAATGTGCTGTTCTTTAGCTTATCGTTTTTAGCTGCGATCACTTTGGTGCCTTGGTATGGCTTTGAATACGGCTATACCACCAGCCACTGGGTAGCCTTTGTTGCCTGTATGTTTTACGCCGGTCTGTCGATCACCGCAGGGTATCACCGCTTATGGGCGCATAAAGCCTATGACGCCCATCCTGTGATTCAAGTTATTTTTGCGTTGGGTGGCGCATTCGCTTTACAAAACAGTATATTACATTGGAGTAGCGATCACCGTGTGCACCACGGTCAAGTCGACGACCCGGTAAAAGATCCATACGCTGCAACACGGGGCTTTTGGTATAGCCATATCGGCTGGATGCTGAGAGATTATCAAGGCGAGACTTACGGTGATTATAATAACGCCAGAGACTTACAACGCAACCCTATCGTGATGTGGCAACACAAACACTATATGAAGTTAGTATGGCTTACCAACATTGGTATCCCTTTAGTGCTTGGGCTATTACTAGGTAATGTGCTTGGCATGCTGCTATTGGCTGGTGTGCTTAGACTCGTATTGAGTCAGCATTTTACTTTCTTTATCAATTCATTGGCGCACATTTGGGGTAGTCGTCCTTATACCGAAAAAAATACCGCGAGAGACAATGGTTTGTTGGCCCTATTCACATACGGTGAAGGTTATCATAACTTCCATCATATTTTTGCGAGCGACTACCGTAATGGCATTCGCTGGTATCACTATGACCCAACTAAATGGCTGATCCGCACCTTTGCAGCGTTGGGTCTCGCCAGTAAGCTAAAACGTACTCCGGTTGAACGCATTGAAAAAGCCAAGGCGGAGACCTTATTGAATAAGACTAAAGTCAGTCTCGCAAAATTGCCTTTGGCGCAAGATAAGCTTACATTGTTACAACAAGAGTATGATTTACTTCTTAAAAAGCTTCAAAACTACTGTACTGTGCAAAAGCAGGTACTCGAAGCGAAGAAAGAAGCCGTACTTGCACAATGCGAACATTCCGCACTGATGCAACAATATAAAGAGCTAGAACAAGCTTGGGAAAGCCAAAAACAAGCTTGGATTGCACTAAATTCGAGGCTACTGAAAACAGCATAACGCTCAGCGGCCTCAACAACTTAAGGGGTGAGGCCGTGAGCAAAAAAGCTGCAGAAAAAACCGAAACTGTTCCACAATCCTATCAATACGATGCCATTATTATAGGCACCGGGCCTGGCGGCGAAGGTGCCGCCATGAACCTCTCTAAAAGTGGTAAAAAAGTCGCGGTTATCGAACGCCAGCATGCGGTTGGCGGTGGCTGCGTTCACTGGGGCACCATTCCCTCGAAAGCGCTCCGCCATTCTGTCAGTCGTTTAATTGAGTATAAAGCAAACCCGCTTTATCGTTTCACCGAGCGCCCGCAGCGCCATACCTTTCAAGATATTTTGCACCATGCCAGTGATGTGATCTCAAAACAGTCAACATTGCGTTCTAGCTTTTATGGCCGTAACCGCATTCACTTATTCCAAGGCGATGCCAGCTTTGTTGACGTACATACGGTACAAGTCATTCATCAAGATGGCTCGCAAGAGTTACTCACCGCTAAAACCATTGTGATCGCCACAGGCTCGCGCCCGTACCGCCCACCAGGCGTTGATTTTAACCACCCTCGCGTCTACGACAGCGACACTATCTTAAGCCTTGAGCATAATCCTCAGCGCGTGTTGATATACGGCGCGGGGGTCATCGGCTGTGAATATGCCTCAATCTTTAAAGGACTTGGCGCAAAGGTAGACCTTATCAACACCCGCGACCGCTTATTGGCCTTCATGGATGCCGAGATCTCTGACGCACTCAGTTACCACTTTTGGAATAATGGCATTGTTATTCGCCATAACGAGGAGTTTGCTAAAGTCGAGACCCATGATAAAGGGGTTGTTGTGCATCTACAGTCTGGCAAGAAAGTACGTGCAGACTGTATTTTATGGGCCAATGGTCGCTCCGGTAATACCGAAACACTCAACCTTGCAAGCGTAGGTCTAAAGGCAGACAGCCGCGGCCAGCTTAAAGTCAACGAACACTATCAAACCGAAGTGGACAACATTTTCGCAGTTGGAGATGTGATTGGCTATCCAAGCCTAGCCAGCGCAGCGTTCGATCAAGGGCGTATTGCGGCCAATGCGATTGTGCATGGAGCCTGTGATGATCGTTTGATCACTGACATCCCAACTGGTATTTACACCATTCCAGAAATGAGTTCTGTTGGTAAAACAGAGCAAGAGCTAACAGCCGCACGCATTCCCTATGAAGTGGGTCGTGCCCAGTTTAAACACTTGGCCCGAGCACAGATCACGGGCACTGAGGTCGGTAGCTTGAAAATTCTGTTCCATGCAGAAACCAAAGAAATATTGGGTATCCACTGCTTTGGTGAACGTGCATCTGAAATCATCCATATCGGACAAGCCATTATGGAACAAAAAGGGGCTGGTAATAACATCGAGTACTTTATCAATACCACCTTTAACTATCCAACGATGGCGGAAGCCTATCGCGTTGCGGCACTGAACGGCGTCAACCGCCTACTAGATTAAAGTATCGTATGGAATGAGTAAGCGTGACGCGTTGGGCGTCACGCTTATTGTTATAAATTAAAACGATACTCCGCGCTGAGTCGCCACACATTATCCGTTTGCTTAGGCGTACCGTTAAAGGCCTCTCGGTTTGCAACTGTAGTTGTCAAACTCAAAAATTCACCGCCCACCAGCCAATTGCTATTAATTCGATACTTCACAGCAGCGGTCAGTGCATGACCATCACTTTGGTTAGGATCGAGCTGCCAGTCATCTTTATCGATGACTTTAAACTGCTCACCCCGTAAGGAAAAGCGCCACTCATCGCGCTGATGAGTGAGTAGTATAAACCAGCTATTAAAGTCATTATCAATACCTCGATTGACACCCATTGCGGTATTACCCAGCATACCTTGCGCGAGTATATGCGTCTGCGGTGTTAACTTGTAACGCCAAGCCGCGCTGATAAATTTAGTGTCCCATGCATACTGCCCAGTTCGGTAATTAATCTTACTTGGATCGCCATTATTATCGTACCAATAGACATTGACCTCACTGCGGTTTGAAAAGTCGCGATGATACCCAACATAATAACCAAACCGACCATCTACTTCAGAAAACGGTTCAACATGCTGTGCTTGATGTTGTAGCTGTGGTGTGTTCAACGACTCTACCGCGGCAAAGGGGAGACTTTCGTTAAATACCGACTGCCTATCATGCACGGTAAATCCTCGCCATGCGAGTAAAGTGCCAGCCGGATCATTACCCTTAAAAATACCAAATACGCCTTTGAATCCCTGACCGCGGCTACGACGCGTCTGCGGCTGCTCAATTGCGACTTCACCGCCAAATACTCGCACTTCCTCACCTATCCAAGCGTTGATAGCCGAATACTGGTATGTATAAGGTGACGACCAGCCAATATCTGGGTTCTCAATAGAAAACTTTGGATAAAAGCCGCCTGCTCGCATAATAAAGCGGCGACCATCTTTTGGTAGTGTTCGATACTGCAAATACAGTTCTGTAAAACCGAGCTTGTCATCTGGGTCTGGCACATACTGTGTTACCCCGTGCAAAGACCAAGCGCTGGAAAAGTCTACACGCCAATCAATAGCGCCACGACTAAGCGTAATATCTGACTCTCCTTTACCAAGACGCGTAACTCCCCATCCAGACTGATACCAAGCTTTACGACTCTCATCTTGCTGCCAGGTCGTTTGCAGTTGTCCTTGTCCAGAAATCTCAACGGCACCTGTTTGTCCCATGGCGAATAATGCCAGGGCGGCGCTTAGTTTAGTAATCATCGAAGCCATCGGAGAAATCCTGAAATGGAGCAACCAGTGGTTGCTTAATTTGATAGGTAATTGCTTGAGTGTTGTTCACGATAGAGAGCGGATGCTGTTCTGTTTTGTCTATATTTTCGAATCTTTCATGCCACACATTCAGGTTTAGTGCGCTGACTTGCTTAACACCTAGGTCGATCGATACTTTGCCGCTGCTATCCGTTACCGCAAATAATGGGCTATCTACAACCACGATATAACCCAGCATCCAATCGTGAATATTGCAGCCAAGCTCAACCACACCGGTTTGATCAAATAATACCTGTTTCGGGTCATCGCGATACAACTTTAGCTCGAACGGCTTTGCAGCAGAGAACGAATAGACGTGGTGCAGAATGGGATCTAAATTTGGAAACGAGACTTGTGTGCCTGCTTGCACCATCAAAATATGTGGCACAAACGCTTTATCCTTTTGTTTCATTTTATAATCTAGCGTCGTTCTTTCGTTATCAAAGCCATCCCCTTGCAACCACACCGCGGCATTCGCGAGTGGCTGTTTATCAGCATCGACAATTTGTACTTCAAGGGCATTGACTAGACCGGCTTGTAGCATTGCTATCACAACAGCAATACGCCCAAAAATTGTTAGGTTTAGCATAAGCAGTTCAACCTATCCTTATTATTTTTCTTAGCTTGTCTACACTAGACCGAGCGGAATAATTATTACATTCATCGCATTTACAGCATGAATACGTATGCAACTTTTACGTGAACGTTAGCATACAACAGTAAGCTTAGCTTATGTGCAAAAGAACACGAATCTTCGTGCCGACAACAAGAAGGAAAAACTATGCGCCCCCTGTCACTTCCCCTGATCGGATTAAGCTTGTTTACAACTACGAGCTTTGCCGCATCTTTAGCTGTGAGTTCGCCAGATGGCAAAATCACTTTTACCTTGAGTGATGATAATAGCCAGCCGACCTACCAAGTCAGCTTTAACGACAAAACCATTATTCAACCGTCTAAACTTGGTTTTGATTTCGCAACAGCTGCATCGATGCGCGATGGCTTAAGTATCACCACACATCAGCGTAATAGCGTCGATAGCAGTTGGCAACAGCCTTGGGGCGAAGCCCGAGTGATCCAAGATAAGCACAATGAGCTTGCTGTCACCTTTGCTAAGCAGACAGACAAGTCGTCGCAATATACTGTACGCGTAAAAGTATTTGATGATGGTGTCGGCTTCCGTTATGAAGTTGCCCAAAATCAAGCGCTTTATATCACCAGAGAGTTAACCGAATTCGCCTTTGCACAAAGCGATAAAAGTACCGCGTGGTGGATCCCTGCTCGTGGCTGGAATCGCTATGAATATGTATACAACACCACACCACTGCACGATGCCCCACATGTGCACACCCCATTTACCTTAAAGAATCAAGACGGGGTTCATATCAGTGTGCATGAAGCAGCTCTAATTGACTATGCGGGCATGACCTTAAACCAGCGTCGCCCGGGAACATTTGTTGCCGATCTGACACCTTGGTCAGATGGTGTTGCGGTCAAAACCAATGGTAAGTTCAATACACCTTGGCGCACCCTGCAAATAGGCGATAAAGCCACTGACTTGTTGAACTCTCACCTTATTTTAAACCTCAACGAACCAAATAAGCTCGGTGATGTATCTTGGGTTGAGCCGGGTAAATACATCGGCATTTGGTGGGGCATGCACATCAACAAAAATACCTGGGGCAGCGGCGATAAGCATGGTGCAACTACGGCGCGTACTAAAGAATATTTGAGCTTTGCCGCTGACCATGGCTTTGATGGCGTGTTGGTTGAAGGTTGGAACATAGGCTGGGATGGCGACTGGTTCTTCAACGGTGATGTCTTTAGCTTTACCGACGCCTATCCTGACTTTGATATTGACGAAATAGCCAGGCACGGAGAAAAAGTAGGTACACGCCTAATAGGTCATCACGAGACGTCTGGTAACGTCAGCAACTATCGCAATCAAATGGAGGCGGCCTTCGCACTCTACGAAAAAGCAGGCGTTCGCCAAGTTAAAACCGGTTACGTAGCCGATGGCGGCAACATCAAACGCATTGATGCCGAGGGCAATGCCAGATTCGAATGGCACGACGGTCAATTTATGGCAAATGAGTACTTAGACAACGTCAAACTCGCAGCCAAACACAAGATCAGTATCAACACGCATGAACCGATCAAAGATACTGGCCTGCGTCGTACCTATCCAAACTGGATTGCGAGAGAAGGGGCTAGAGGGCAAGAGTTCAACGCATGGGGCACGCCACCAAACCCACCAGAGCATGTGCCAATGCTTGCCTTTACCCGCATGTTAGCAGGCCCAATGGACTTTACTCCGGGTATTTTTGACATGGGCTTCAACGGCCTTGGCGATAAAACCAACCGCCCACAAACCACCCTCGCCAAACAATTAGCGCTTTATGTTGTGCTTTATAGTCCAATTCAAATGGCGGCCGATTTGCCAGAAAATTACCTCGCTAAGCCAGACGCCTTCCAATTTATCAAAGACGTACCCACCGACTGGGAGCACAGTATCGCACTTGCAGGAGAAGTGGGAGATTATGTTGTCTTTGCCAGAAAGGAGCGCAAGCATAAACAATATAGTGGTAACGATTGGTTCTTGGGCGCAGTAACTGACGAGGAAGCGAGAGAAATTCCTATTACTTTAGATTTCCTTGAGTCAGGTAAAACCTTTGAAGCGCAAATCTACGCGGACGGTGGTAAAGCCGAATGGAAACAAAACCCTTATGAAATGAACATTTATCGTCAAAAGGTCACAAGTGCCGACAAGCTAACATTAAAACTGGCTGCTGGCGGCGGTGTTGCTATTCGCTTTAAAGCGCTTTAAACATAAAGTGACTACCCAGCAGCTGGGTAGTCACCGCTTTGATCTGTACATTTAATGAACTATGCAGTAGGGTAAAATAGTCTATTAAGACATTCTTATTTCAAAGGAAAATAATATGAAACTTACCCTAGCAAAGAAAAAACTAAAACAATTAGACTATCAACAAAGTCAACTTGCCGTAAAACTAACACCGCAAGCAGCCGGTGGTAGAGGACCAGAAACCGGCGTTATGTGTGAAACGACCAATAACGATTACTGGTGCCAACGTCCAAGTTCACCGGCTGTTACCTGCAGCGTAATGGAACGCTGTTTATAAACATTTCCCACCATATATAGGCTAGATATTATAAAAATATGTAGTTAGCCTATTTCTCAGTCAAACTCTCTATATGCTCAACGGCCAGCTCTCACTCGCCGCCGAGCTGAGTTATAAGTAATAATTTACTGACATTGATAGCTTGGTGTTACACCATTAGCAACTTCCCATTTCGCTGTTAATAGCGACGCAGGACCATTACTGTCATGGGATAGCTCCCAATTCATAATGCCACCAGCATTGAGCTTAGCATACTGCGTTTTTGCGCGGATCGTCGGAATACCATTGTAGTAGCTGCTACCATCACTATCGCGACAGGCATTGGCAGGGTTCTCTTGTAGTAAGGTACGATACGCTTTCCAAGTAGGTCTTGCATAAAATGGTACACCTAATACCGTTTTTTCTTTGCTGAGCCCACGACCTTGCCAGTAAGCAATTGAGTCTTTGGCGTATTGCATAGAAGCATGATCAGTATTGTTCGCGTCGTACGCCATCAAATTTAAAAAGTCGATATCTTGGAATACAGATTCCAACACGCCACCACCAGTATAGCCAAGCGCCACCACAGCTGCCGTCAAGAATTTACCTCTGGCGCGTAACTCAACGCTTAGTTCCTTCATCAGTAACGCATAGTTATTTGCCGAAGCACCGGGATCTGGATATTCCCAATCCATATCAACACCATCTAGATTATGCTGCTCTACAAACGCAATGACCTCTTGCACGAAACGGGCTCTGCCCTGCTGTGAACTGGCGAATGTCTCAAATGCACTGTCGTCGCCCCCGTTCCAGCCACCAATGGCAATCCCCACTTTTACATTGTTGGCATGAGCCGAATTTACTAGCGCTGTCATTTTGCTTAAATTTTCAAGCGGTCTCAGTGTGCCATCTGCATTGGGTAGTAAAAATGAGTAATTGATATGGGTGAGTTTATCAAACTGAATATCACTCACGGCTCCCTGCCAACTTGGGAAATAGCCGACAATTTTAAAATTAGGATCGCCAGGAGGAACCTCGTCAGACACGACACTGAAGTTCACCGCACTCGATTCACCTCGTGCCCCAGACACATCAGTTGCATAGACAGTTAATGCGCGATTACCTAGCCCCTGCGCTTGCCACATCACCTCATAAGGCGCACTGTTATCAGAGGCGACAAGCGTGCCATCGAGATAGAATTCAACACTGTCGATTGCCGTGTTTTGCGGATGGCTTACTGCCGCCGCTAGGCTAACTGATGAGCCCACTAACACTCGTGCGTTACTGCTTGGGGAAGTGACCGAAACTAAAGGCAATGGCGTTACCGGATCACAACTGCCATTGGCTTGCCAGACATCATAAGTATTGGAATTTTGCGCTGGGTTTTGGTTTTGTGTCCACCATTTCGCGGTGTATTTAGCTGACTGATAGGTGACTGCGTCGCCACCTGTATATACTTGCTGTGATTGCCATTGCGTTAAGTTGCTACAGTCTACCGCCAGTGCAACTTCCATCGCGCCCAAGAGCGGAAGTGCAATTAATAAATTTGTATATTTCATTACCTTTTTCCATGTTGTATGTCGGCTAAAGCAAGTCGTGCCGAATTTAAATAAATGTTAACTTGCAATTCTAGCCTACCAGCATGAACAAATTTCGTACAACGCAACTCACTACGACCTTAGTCTAATGAAAATAGAAAATACTTCTTTTCTTTACACCAATTATTCATCCGTGATTATGCTCGTTTATAAAATGTCCAACTAGTGCAACGAGACTGTACAGATAAGACCTAGCTCAGTATGCTTGCGGGTTTAGGCGCTATAAAGAGAATAATTAAGAGATGAGTACGGCATTTTCAAGACGATTTGTAACCTTAGTCGAGCAATTTTCAGGTGGCAATAAACGCCAATTTGCCCAGCTAACAGGTAAATCCCCTTCCCATATTTACCGTATTTGTCGCGGCTTAAGTCGCCCTTCAATGATATATCTTGAGCACCTTTATAGCCTATTTTCCGTTGATCTGAACTGGTTACTTACCGGTGAACAACCCTTAGATAAACCACAAGGTCAGTTTAAAGATGAACTTACCCTCATACCTAAACTTGATATTGAGGCCAGTGCAGGTATGGGTAGTGTAATTGGTCATGAAGAAGTCACCGAGCAGTTTGCACTCAACCGTCGTTGGCTAAACTCCCATCTTGGCGTGTATTCAGAGAAGCTCGCCTTTGTCTCTATCCGTGGTGATAGTATGCAGCCCACGTTGCTAGACGGCGACATGGTACGCGTTGACCTTTCACAGAATCAACCCAGTAAAGATGCGGTTTATATCATTCAAACAGAAGAGGGTCTCATGGCTAAGCGAGTGCAACAAAAGCACTCTCAGCTCAAAGTGATCAGTGATAACCCTGATTACCTGAGCTGGGAGATCACCGCTGATAATGCCGACAGTCACGGCATTGCAGGACGTGTTGTTTGGTGTGGTCGCAGTATCTAAACTGCAATGTCACTATTCGTGTGATGCTGGAGCATCACACGGATTTAGCCAGCTTTTCCTGCACATTGGCTGTATTCACAAATTGACTCAACACCAATGAGCACACCGCAAGTGCAGCACCAAAGTAAAATACTAAGGATTGATCGTATAACCATACTAAGCCAAAGCTTGCAGGGATCACTACCGCTGCAATATGATTAATGGTGAAGCTAACCCCAGCTGTTGCTGCGATATCTTCTGGCCGAGCAATTTTTTGAAAATACGTTTTAAGTGCAATGGCCATCGCAAAAAACAGATGGTCGATGACATAAAGCGCTGCAGCAAAGCTTGCTGACTCTACCAATGCATAGCCAATAAATACAAAAATTAGTCCCACATATTCGATTGTCAGTGTTTTACGCTCACCAATATGCCCAATCATTTGACCAATCTTGGGGGCGATAAATATGTTTATCAAATGATTCAACATATAAAGCGCGGTGATCTGTGCAACATCAAAACCAAACTTTTCCACCATTAAGAAACCCGCAAACACCATAAATATTTGTCTTCTCGCACCCGAGAAGAAAATTAAAGCGTAGTATAGGCCGTACTCTTTTCTAAAAATGAGCTTTTTATGCTGCGTAGTATGCATTTCAAAGGTTGGAAAGCCGATAAACATAAATAGCGCAATGACAAAGCCAACCCCTCCAATGAGCAGATACATCCACTGATAGTCTGCAGAGAAGTAGCTAAAACCTAGCCATATTACCGCATAGGTGATCAAAGAGGCGATGGATTTAATAGATAGCAAGATACCCAGTTTGGCCGGCGCCTCATCTTTATTAAACCATTGTAAACTGAGTGATTGATTCAATGTCTCGAAATAGTGAAAACCTATCGACATTAATACTGTGGTTGCATACAAACCATAAATAGTAGGCAACAAGCCCGTAATAGCGACGCCAAGCGACAGCAAACATAAACTGATCAGTGCGAAGGTCTGCTCCTTTAACACCAATAAAACAAATACCGCTGTAAACGCTAAAAACCCGGGGATCTCACGCAGGGATTGCAACATTCCCATATTAGCGCCATTGAAGTTTGCGGCTTCAATCGCAAAGTTATTGAGCATGGCCATCCAGCCTGCAAACGTAACGGCCATAACTACGGTAGCGAGCACTAAGAAATTAAAAGGACTTTGCCATCCTTGAGAGGCATTCTTCATGATTATCTCCACATAAAGCACAACTATTAAAAAGTTATGGCTATAATATGGCCACACGTTAATTTCTGATATACATAATTATGCCAAGTTCTTTATCAAAACAGACAACTTTTCCTTGGCGTATTCAGCCCAAATATAAGCGCTTCTTAAAGCCAACGCTTGGTCGACCAATCCTGCCAAGAGCGGTAAAAAAAGCAGAGTGGGAGCATGTTCAACGGCACCAACATGACTGGGGACAGCTTGCATATACAAGCAATGGAGTCATCACAATTGTGACTCCTGAAGGCACTTTCGTGATCCCTCCCGACCAAGCTTTGTGGCTACCTCCCGGCCTTCCACATGAGACATATTGTCGCTACGGTGGAGATTTTCGTAGTGTCTATATCGACAATAAATACACCGAGTTGCTAGGGAATAAAGCGAAGCTAATTGCAGTAGATGAACTACTGAAGCAATTTATACTGGAGATCTGTACTTGGCAGGAAGAGTACCACTTAGATGAAAAAACAGAGCGATTTATTACGGTCTTTATTGATAGATTAACATCAGCTACAACGTGCCACTTTTTTATTCCAAGTGCACAGGATGCTCGGATCTTACCCATTGTGACCGAGCTACATACAAATCCAGGATGCAAAATAAGCTTGGAGGCTTGGAGTGATCAAGTCGGCGCATCAACCCGGACACTCAACCGTCTATTTCATAAATGCTTTATGATGGGGTTTAGTGATTGGCGCCAAAAATTAAGAGCTATCAAAGCGATTGAGCTGTTGAAAGATGGATATTCTCAGCAACAAGCAGCTGAATATTTGGGTTTTGAATCTACCGCCGCATTTAGCAATGCGTTTAAAAAGGTCTTTGGCAAACCGCCTGGACAGTACATTAAAAAGTAATGGTAATTTAGGATCAATAAATACTTTCCCACTGAATATTATGAATGCATAAATTGGCGGATAAACCACCTCCTACCATGTTGCACTGTGCTTATGCTGTGGTGGGAGCGCATTTACTTAGGTTAGAAAACCTCGCGATGTGTTGATTGGCTTCCGAGGTTTTCTATATCTCAAATCTCAATACCCCAAACAGCAAAAAAAACCATCACATTGCTGAAACTGGTTTTGATGTACATAGTTTTTTTGCTGGAGCTTCATTGCAAGCCATCGGTGGATAAACCACCTCCCACTATGTTGCACAGTGCTGATACTGTGGTAGGAGCGAGTTCATCTCGCGAGGTTTTCTATATCCCAAACAGCAAAAAAACCATCACATTGCTGAAACTGGTTTTGATGTACATGGGTGTGCCATACTACTTTTGAGCCGGAACTTTCATTGCAAACCATCGGCGGGTAAACCACCTCCTACCATGTTGCACTGTGCTGATACTGTGGTAGGAGCGAGTTTACCTCGCGAGGTTTTTAAATCACAAACAGCAAAAAACCCGTCGCATTGCTGCAACGGGTTTCTCTTATTTGGCCCTGGCGATGTTCTACTTTCACATGGGTAATCCACACTATCATCGACGCTGTTTTGTTTCACTTCTGAGTTCGGCATGGGGTCAGGTGGGTCCAAAACGCTATAGTCACCAGGAAATTCTGTTCATCAATGAAGTCTCCCTCATCAATGTAAATCCGGAAAAAGCTTATTAAATTCTTTTGTCTACTTTAGTCTATTAACTTCTGTCGCTTATAAACCACTTTGGCGTTGTATGGTTAAGCCTCACGGGTAATTAGTACGAGTTAGCTTAATGCCTCACAGCACTTCCACATCTCGCCTATCAACGTTGTAGTCTTCAACGGCCCTTCAGTTGACTCTAAGTCAAAGTGAGAACTCATCTCGAGGCCTGCTTCCCGCTTAGATGCTTTCAGCGGTTATCAGTTCCGAACGTAGCTACCGGGCAATGCAATTGGCATCACAACCCGAACACCAGCGGTTCGTCCACTCCGGTCCTCTCGTACTAGGAGCAGCCCCTCTCAATTCTCAAACGCCCACGGCAGATAGGGACCGAACTGTCTCACGACGTTCTAAACCCAGCTCGCGTACCACTTTAAATGGCGAACAGCCATACCCTTGGGACCGACTTCAGCCCCAGGATGTGATGAGCCGACATCGAGGTGCCAAACACCGCCGTCGATATGAACTCTTGGGCGGTATCAGCCTGTTATCCCCGGAGTACCTTTTATCCGTTGAGCGATGGCCCTTCCATTCAGAACCACCGGATCACTATGACCTACTTTCGTACCTGCTCGACGTGTCTGTCTCGCAGTTAAGCTTGCTTCTACCATTACACTAACCGTACGATGTCCGACCGTACTTAGCAAACCTTCGTGCTCCTCCGTTACTCTTTGGGAGGAGACCGCCCCAGTCAAACTACCCACCAGGCACTGTCCTCAACCCCGATTCAGGGGCCTAAGTTAGAACATCAACACTACAAGGGTGGTATTTCAAGGTCGGCTCCACAGAAACTAGCGTCTCTGCTTCAAAGCCTCCCACCTATCCTACACATGTAGGGTCAATGTTCAGTGCCAAGCTGTAGTAAAGGTTCACGGGGTCTTTCCGTCTAGCCGCGGGTACACAGCATCTTCACTGCGATTTCAATTTCACTGAGTCTCGGGTGGAGACAGCGTGGCCATGGTTACACCATTCGTGCAGGTCGGAACTTACCCGACAAGGAATTTCGCTACCTTAGGACCGTTATAGTTACGGCCGCCGTTTACCGGGGCTTCGATCAAGAGCTTCGCCTAAGCTAACCCCATCAATTAACCTTCCGGCACCGGGCAGGTGTCACACCGTATACGTCATCTTACGATTTTGCACAGTGCTGTGTTTTTAATAAACAGTCCCAGCCACCTGGTCACTGCGGCTCTCGTTTGCTTACAGAGCAAGTCCTTCACAAACAAGAGCGTACCTTCTCCCGAAGTTACGGTACAATTTTGCCTAGTTCCTTCACCCGAGTTCTCTCAAGCGCCTTAGTATTCTCTACCTGACCACCTGTGTCGGTTTAGGGTACGATTCAGTATGAACTGAAGCTTAGAGGCTTTTCCTGGAAGTAGGGCATCAACAACTTCACCA